>CAZEGB010000015.1:0-27292 GCA_964511655.1 uncultured Saccharimonas sp. (SeqCode)
GATTGCAAAAGCCGAAGTCGAACTGCCGCGTCAGATCAGTGGGTTCTACCAATTTAATGGCGAAAAGCTGATTGGATGGCAAATCTATTGGTGGGGTTCGTACGATTATACCTATATATATCTATTGTCGAACGGTGAATTTGTTTATTCCGAATCAGCGGTTGTGATTGACCCAATATTATTTGATTTTGGAACTTACTCCGGGTGCTTAGGACCTACTTCGCAAATTAACGGGTGTAGAGAAACTAAGCTAGATAGGTTTGAAATCTATTCTTTCAGACATAAAATGGTGCAAATTGCTCGAGAAACTTTTGGATTATCTATTAAACAGGAATGGCTTGATAGTATTTACACTAAAAATGAAGTTTCTGTCGCTTATGCTTAGACACCGAAATAATACTATACGAAAAGGCCCCGATGTTATCGGGGCCTGTTTTCTGTTTGACTAAGCATCAATAGAATGGTATAAATAATTTATTGTTTTTGGGTTATTTGTCCAGACACATGCAACTTTTGAAATGATTGTAGACGGGTAAATCGCTCTAAAAAAATTTATTAAAGGGGATGATTTTGTGCATTCAGATCGTTTAAAACTGGTCGGAGAAAAAACGCCCTGTAATGAATCTACGCCGTGGTATGACACTAAAGAAGGTATTGCCGAGTCAATCGGATCGTTGGAAGATTTTAATAATCTGATACGCGAGCGGCACGCAGCCGGTTACGAGCGACAAGAACGGTTAAGCGAATTTGTTATTTTCGGTTATTATTACCTTGAAAACTCAGGAAATTGTTTAATGGCGGAAGATAGGTTTTTTAGAGGTACCTTAGTCGGTGTCCCAGACATATTAACCAAAGATGAGTTTTGGAAGTATGTCCGCCATCATGTTGTCAATGTCTTTTCAATTGGCTATTCTTATGACGACGGCAAAGTACCTATTCCTGACCTGAGATGTTCATTCTGCGGCAAAACTTGGACAATCGAAAATTGCCACGATACTGTCGTCAGGGATGAGAAATTGATTGTTACTCTTAGTGATTTCATTGGCATGACGCTGAGAGAGGTAAAAACGGCGTATTTCGAGAGAAGAGACGCCATTTATCAAACGCAAAACGGTTGTCTGATCCGTAACGATAGGTTTATTGATCCGACGCCTATATGTTCGGATTCGGAATACGAATGGGATAGATGCGTTGTCAAAAACCGTAACGGTTGGGTCGGAGGGCAAGAGGGAATTTCTGACGATTATGTAATTCAACCTGGAGACCAAGTCTTGTTCAGTGTAGACAGGTATTATCACCGTGAATGTAATCGTATTAACTTACTCAAAGAAAAAGAGGGCCAATTCACTGACATATTCAAAAAGGCCGGATTTACCGCCATCAGTATGCAGAGTATTCCGAATGAATACTGTTCATGCAAGTTTTGCGCCCCCTGGTTTTTAGTCAATACTGAATTTGGAGTATTTAAAATCGGTTGGAGAAAACGAGTAATCGATATTGATTGGTGCGCGGTCGATATCCCTCCAGAACTAAATATCTTTTCTCTGTTTGTCGACGAAGAAGTCACTAAAGGCAGTAGCAATATTCATGCCTGGGGTTGGGAAAAAGCAGAAGAATATCTGACCAAAGTCTACAACATACTTTCAAAAAGCAAATAACTCATAACATGAGCTGGCCCCTAAAGCCAGCTCATTTTAATTATTAGAGAATAGCTTTTGATTGCTGCAATGATATACATCGATGATGGGATATATTTGAAGTGCTGACGTGATATGATTGGCGTATGATTCTGGGTATTGATGAGGTTGGGCGAGGTCCGTGGGCGGGGCCATTAGTCGTCGGAGCGGTCGTTTTGGGCGGCGTTGAAATCGAAGGTTTGACCGACAGCAAAAAATTGTCCAAGAAAAAGCGTGAAGCGTTCGATATTATTATTCGTGAAAAAGCAGCCGGGTTCGGGCTTGGTTGGGTCGCGGCAAACGAGATTGATGAAATTGGTTTGTCCGAAGCCTTAGTATTGGCTACTAAACGAGCTGTCGAACAAATCACGATACCTTATCACGAGATTATCATTGACGGCAATGTCAATTTTTTGTCGGCGACCGGCAAAGGCAAGTACGTTACGACCTTGAAGAAAGCGGATTTACTGGTGCCAAGCGTTTCGGCTGCTTCGATAATCGCTAAAGTCGCGCGTGATAAATATATGGGAATGCAGGATGAAGTACATCCCGGCTATGGTTTTAGGAATCATGTTGGTTACGGTACTGCCGAACATATCGCGGCAATCGAAAAACTAGGTGTGACGCCATTGCACCGATTGTCGTTCGGTCCGCTTCAAAAATATTCAATGTCACCGTCAATGTCTAAAACTGCCTCGGGTCCTGCCGTCCGGTCCGCCCCTAAAAATTTTTTACCAAAGGTAAAAACATTTTTGGGTGCTGTCCCGAGTTCGCTGCCTAGCAAAGTCACCCGCGGATCCAGCTTTGGGTCTACTAAGCAAATAGGTGATTTTGCAGAACGCCAGGCCTGTGAGTATTTGAAAAAAATCGGGCATAAAATAATTGACCGTAATTGGAAAACTAAATACTGCGAAATCGATATTATTTCCCAAAAAGACAGTGTGATATTTTTTAACGAAGTGAAATACCGCAACAAGCCTGACCAAGGCGGAGGATTGGCTGCGATTACGCCCAAGAAATCACGGCAAATGAAATTTGCGGCTGAATATTACTCGGTATCTAACAATATCCATGATAAGGATTTGCGTTTGGCCGTGATATCGGTCTGCGGCCGGCCGCCGATCGTCGATCAGTTTCTAGAGATTTTTTAATGCTTGTTTTACGGCTGCGCTGTCACGTTCGATAATATCGACTCGGTTTCTGATTTCGTTTATGCCGATTTCGATGGCTCGGGTCAGTACCGGTTCGGCCTTTTTCGGCGTAAAGAATTCGATATATTCGTCAAGTTGTTTTTTGTTAACCAACGCTGATGCGGCATACCTTGGGTAATCATCATAACTCATGCTGCCGAAGAATTTCTTTTTTATCCATTCCCAATTATCGCGAATCCACTGCCACGCCATTTCCCTGGCATAGCGGTTTCGCATCGTGTAAACGACCCATCGAGCAGTGTCCTGGGTGCGGATTATCGACGTATCCGTCAGTTTATCCAGAATCAATTTGTTAACCTCGGCATTTTTTGACGAGGTTAGACCGACACTGATGTCCTGTCTTAATTCCGCCGAATCGGTCGATTGGTATTTTTTAAACAGCGAATCGATCATTTGGATGTCGTTTTCTTCGTAACGGACGGCCGCAGAAATTATTGACGGGCGTAATTCAGGATTCAATTTTTCTAAATCGGTTGATTTGAAATTATCGATAGCCATTTTAATAACCTCAGGGTCTTCGGAATATATCATCAGTCCGATGATGACGCTGCGTAATTTGATATCTTCTTCGTTTTCACCGGATTTATTAATCCAACCCAAGCGTTCGTACTGGTTTCTGGCTAGCGAACCCGCTAATTCGCGGAGTTTCTTTTCGGCTGCTTCGTCGTCCTCAACAAACTTTTTCAATTCGCCGATAGCTAGTCCGATAATGCCCCAAACAGCTTCGGTCGACTCGTTTTTATAAGCATCCAGTAGCGGGATAAGTTCGCCGTATGAAATGATGCCGGCGTTAGCTAATAACATCTGTTCGTTCAACAGTTGCATACGGTCGATTGTCGGGAGTTTGCCGGCTGCGACCCGTTCTATCAGTTTGCTCATGAGGTAATTATCGTAGTGAGTTATGAAATGAGCGTCGCTTGACGTGTTAAGTCTAAGCGGCTCGGTTATTTCGACATTATCTATAACCAGTGACCGTTGATCCATGATTTTTGGCAGGTCACTATTATTTGAATTAAGCGTAATCGGCCAAAGCGAATCGGATTTTTCATCCAACCGGCCAACCAAACGCTCTTGTCTTAGATTTATCGTATTTCCGCTTTTTGAAACATGAACGACAGGAAAGCCGGGTTGTTTGATCCAGCTGTTCATAAAAGATCCAATATCGATTCCGCTGGCGCTAGACAGCGATTTCCAAAGGTCGGCTGATACGGTATTGCGGTAAGCGTGTGTCCTGAAATACTCTTTCATTCCGGCTCGGAAAACGTCTTCGCCGATGTAACGAATCAGCATTTTTATCAGGCGGGCGCCTTTGGCGTAGACAATCGCGCCGTCAAACAACGACATGATTTCGTCCGGATGATTAACGCCGGTTTGGACCGGTTGAACGCCTGCCAAACTGTCGCGTCGAAGCGCGACGACGGAATCGTTACTGGCAAAATCAAACCATATGTTCCAGCCTGGTTCCAAAGCGTCGACGGCAGAATATTCAACCAGTGATGCAAAACTTTCATTCAGCCACAAATCGTCCCACCATTCCATTGTCACCAGGTTACCAAACCACTGATGGCTGGTTTCGTGGGTAATTACGGTAGCGACATATTGTTTGGTTGAGACAGAGGTAGTTTCTGGGTCGACCAGCAGTGCGATTTCACGGTAAGTTTGCAAACCCCAGTTTTCCATGGCGCCGGAAGAAAAGTCGGGCAGGGCGACGTAATCGCTTTTCGGCAAAGGATAGGGCGTACTGAAATATTCATCAAAGAAATCAGTCGATCTGGTAGCGATATCCAGTGCAAAATCCAGATTATTCTCGGGCTGAGCCAGTGTTGCCCAAACGTTTATCTCGACGCCGTTTTTAGTGACGGCGGTTTTTTTGTGGAGTTCGCCGACGACCCAAGCAAGTAGGTAACTGCTCATTATCGGCGTTGTCTCAAACACGGTGATTAACCTGTCGTCCTCGGCGCGCTGATCTTTGATAGGCATATTGCTAAGTACTGTTACGTCCAGTTCGGTTTCGAGCGTCAAATCATATGTCGCTTTTGCTGCCGGTTCGTCGATACATGGAAATGCTTCGCGGGCGTGATGGCTTTCGAACTGCGTCGCTAAAAGCTCTTTCTTTATACCGTCATGTTCGTAGTAACAAGGGTAAATACCTTGCATCGCGTCGCTGATGGTACCGCTAAATGTTATTCGAATTTGATGTTTGCCTTTTTGTAAACCGGGCGCCGATAATATCAGTTCGTCATCTTTTTCGAATGATATGCTAGCTGTTTCAGTGTCAATTTTGGCCGATTTGATAACAAGCTGTTTGCTATGCAGGCTGATTTTGTCAGAATCATTTATCAAAGCACCGTCTATCGTAACGGAACCTTCAAAAGTCCTGTTAAGTCGATTTAACGAAATGGAAAGTTTATAGTTGATTGGCGAAAATTGGTCTAGGAGTCTTTTTACGATTTGCATACCGTCCATTGTAACATCTAACATCTGTTGCATAATAGGTGTATGACGAATGTTTTCCGAAACAGACGAATAACCGTTTTCTTGATTTCGTTAATAGTGTTTGCAGCCGTAATAATTTCGAATACGCCGAATCAGCCCGAATCTACAACGCCGACAAAGACAACGACAAATAGCGCGGTCGGAAAAGCAATCGACGCTTTGGGTAAATTGATTATAAAAGGCCGCGCTCCAAAGACGAATTATTCTAGGGAACAATTTGGATCAGGTTGGAAAAAAATTGGCGGCTGTGACATGCGCGAAATTATATTGAATCGTGATCTTTTGGACGTAAAAATCAATGATAAATGCCAAGTCGTTAGCGGTATTTTAAACGATCCTTATACTGGTAAAACAATATATTTTGTTAGAGGAAATACTACTAGCGGAGAAGTTCAAATTGATCACGTAGTAGCATTATCGGACGCCTGGCAAAAAGGCGCGCAGCAATTTACGCTTGAAGAAAGAATCCAGTTAGCGAACGATCCGCTAGAATTATTGGCGGTGGATGGAGCGATAAACCAACAAAAAGGCGACGGTGATGCGGCCACTTGGCTGCCGCCGAATAAGTCTTTTCGCTGCCAGTATGTTTCAAGGCAAATCGCAGTCAAACAAAAATACGGGCTTTGGGTTACCCAGGCTGAACACGATGCTATGTCCGCGATTTTAAACAAATGCCCGGACCAGCTGTTGCCAAGTCCCTGAAATTGGTTTATACTGATTTTAGTACATTGCATATCGTCGGCCGGCAGGTCGGCTTTTTTAATCAAAATACGAAGGAGAAACAAGATGGAAGAAATTAATGTCAAACAACTCGTACTAGCCGTCCATACTATCGCAGAGGAAAAGAATTTGCCGGAAGAGACGGTATTATCGGTCATCGAACAAGCTATTGCGGCCGCTTGGCGCCGTGACAACGGTGAGCGTGAACAAGAAGTTCGTTGCGAGCTGAATATCAATAACGGCACTGCTAATGTGTATGTAGCGCGTGAGGTCGTCGAGACTGTCGGTTCTCCGGCAGTCGAAATCAGCTTGGAAGACGCCAAGAAAATTAAAAAGGATGCTGCTGTAGGCGATATCATCGAAGACAAACACGAAGTTACGACGTTTGGCCGCGTAGCTGCTCAGACTGCCAAACAGGTGGTTCTGCAGCGTTTGCGAGAGGCTGAGCGCGAAGCTGTCGTCGAAGAATATGAGGATAAGATTGGTACCGTAGTAAACGGTACTGTCCAGCGTGTCGAACCGCGTGTAATTAGGGTTGATTTAGGCAAAGCAACCGGTATTATTCCGCAGAGTGAACAAATCCAAGGTGAATATTACAGTATTGGTAGCCGCATTAAAGTCTTTATCAAAGACATCGAACGTGACAACCGCGGTCCGCAATTAATTTTAAGCCGAGGCAACGAACAGTTTATTGAATATCTTTTCCGCCAGGAAGTGCCTGAAATCGAAACCGGTGCTGTAGAAATCAAGGCGATTGCCCGCGAAGCTGGCCGTCGAACTAAAATAGCCGTTGCTAGTAACGTACCTGGAGTCGATCCGGTCGGAACTTTTGTCGGCGGTCACGGCACACGCGTGCAAGCTGTCATGAACGAAATCGGCGATCAGGAAAAAATCGACATCATATCATACGACGAGAACATCGAGCAGTTCATTAAAAATGCACTCAGCCCGGCTGAGGTGTCAAAAGTTGAAATCAACGAAAAGGGTAAACGCGCAACTGTATTTGTCAGTGAAGATCAGCAGTCAATCGCTATCGGTCGCTCCGGCCAGAATGTCCGTCTGGCAAGCCGCTTGACGGGATATGAACTTGACATCGAACAAGTTGCCGCTACGACAAAACCGGCTGCACCGAAACGCCGCAAGAATATCGAAGACAGCCTGTTGGATGCTTTGAATCAGACAGCAGAAGAATAATTTTGTAATTCAGTCGTAGTTAGAGCCGAGCGGGTGACTTCGCTGTCAAGCGAACGGCGGGGCAGCGCCCAAAAATGTTTTTAACAAAAGGTAAAAAATTTTTAGGGGCGGACCGGACGGCAGGACCCGCGTCGCAGTTAAAAGAGTATATTTAAAGATCAAATTAGCACTCTTGACATGGGAGTGCTAAGCAATGATACAATAGATACATGGCAGATGAGTTTTCAGATTTTATATCGCACTTGACCGATAATGCACGCACCAGCCTTCATCACGCTAATATCATTGCACAAGGTTATGGGAGTACATATATCGGCACGGAACATTTACTTTTGGGTATCTTAGCCCAGAGCTCTTCAGTAGGTGCCAAGATGCTGGCTGATGCCGGCGTGACGCTTGAGCGCGCACAGGCCGCGCTTAATTTGGCGCCATTAACTGTAGTCGTCAGTCCGGAGGCTAAAGCTCTTAGCGAAACGGTAAAACTGACATTAAAAATGAGCTGGGATGTTGCACAGGAATTTCATCAGGATTTCCTGGGAACCGAGCATATTTTATTCAGTATATTAAGCCAAAAAAACGCCCGAGCGTCCGTGCTTTTACGTGACATGGGTATAAATTTAGATCAACTCACTTCAGAATTAGAAGAATTTCTTGATCGAAATCAAGATGATTATAAGAGTGATTTTGCTTCAATCCCGACGTCGCACGCCGAAAGGCAGACTAAGCAAAAAGGTGCCTTGGGTACTTTTGGCGTCGATCTCACGGCACTGGCAAAGGCCGGAAAACTCGATCCTGTAATCGGTCGCGAAACTCAAGAAGAACGAGTCATTACGATTCTTAGTCGCCGCACCAAGAACAACCCGGTTCTAATAGGCGAGTCAGGCGTCGGCAAAACTGCTATTGTCGAGGGTCTGGCGCAACGAATTATCCGTGAGGAAGTGCCTGATTCGCTTTTGGAAAAACGCGTCATTCAGATAGATTTGGCAGGTATGATAGCAGGTACTAAATACCGCGGCGAATTCGAAGAACGTCTGAAAAAAGTAATGGAAGAATTACGTCAACAAAAAAACGTCATCGTATTTATAGATGAGCTTCATTTACTAGTCGGCGCCGGTGCGGCCGAAGGCACTATTGATGCCGCTAATATGTTAAAACCGGCTTTGGCCCGCGGCGAAATCAGGTTGATTGGTGCGACTACGTCGGAAGAGTACCGTAAACATATTGAGAAAGATACCGCCCTTGAACGACGGCTACAGACGATAATCGTGCCGGAAACGAGTGTAAAGGATACAATTGCTATCCTGAAGGGTCTTAAGGCGCGTTACGAAAGGCATCACGGCGTAAGCATAAGTGATGAATTGATTGAAGACGCAGTCTATATGGCCGACCGATATCTAAGCGAGCGTTTCATGCCCGACAAGGCGATTGATGTTATCGACGAGGCCGCGGCACTAGTTCGTGTCCGTTCGGGACGAAAGCCAAGTAAACTCCGTGATTATTTGAAGCAATTAAAAAATCTGAATGAAAAAATGGAAGAAGCCGTTACTTCAGAGGATTACGAACGGGCTGCGCTATACAAAACGCGAATCAGCCAGATAAATTCAAAACTGGATGAAATGCGCGAGGAATCGGAAAATAAATCGCCGATTACCTTGACTGATGATGATATCGCCCATGCAATCTCGTCGATGACAGGTATCCCAGTTCGCCGCGTTCAAAAGTCTGAAGCCAGTTTGCTTAGGAATCTGGAAAAACATCTTGGCAAGTATATAATTGGCCAAAAAGAGGCTGTCGAGAAGGTTTCTCAGGCTATCAGACGCAGTCGCAGCGGCGTTGCTAGCAGTAGCCGTCCGATCGGATCGTTCGTGTTTATGGGACCGACGGGCGTCGGTAAGACCGAGCTAGCCCGGGTATTAGCAAGGGAAGTGTTTGGTAGCGACGACGCGTTGATTAAAATCGACATGAGCGAATTCGGCGAACGTCATACTACCAGCCGCTTATTAGGTGCACCGGCCGGTTATGTCGGCTATGAAGACGGTGGAAAATTAACTGACAAAATCCGCCGACAACCTTACAGTGTCGTATTATTTGACGAGATTGAAAAAGCACATCCGGAAGTATTCAATTTGCTACTGCAAATATTAGAGGACGGAACATTGACAGACGCCAAAGGACGAAAAGTAAATTTTAGCAACGCTATTATCATCTTGACTAGTAATCTGGGGGCTAACCGCATGATGAAAGAGTCAAGTTTGGGTTTTCACGCTAAGTCTAGTGATGACCAGAAGAAACTTGATCAAGTGCATAAAGAAAACGCCGAAGCAGCTGAATCTGCGCTGTCGAACATGATGCGCCCCGAGCTGATTAATCGTTTTGACGGTATTATTACATTCCGTGCATTGACGCCAAAGCAAATTAGTAAGATTTTTGATAATATAGTTGAAGAGTTACAACAACGTTTAGTCCAGAAAGGAATTCACTTGGTTATCTCATCCTCCGCAAAGCGGTTAATCATCAAAAAGGGCTATAGTGAAAAATTTGGAGCTCGCCCCTTAAGGCGCGCAATCCAAGACGAGCTGGAGCATCAAATTGCAGATGGAATATTGTCGGGCAAGTTCGAAAAAGGAAGTGTTTTGATAGTCAATGCTAAGGACGGTGGGGTTCGTATCGATGTTTCTTCGGAAGTCTGATGATTCCGGTTTTATTGCAACGTTTTTATTCAGTTTGGTATTAATTGCCGCCTCACTGTTGCTGGTTGCTAATAGGCAGTACATTGTCGATCAGATTACTGTCTGGGAGTATCAACCGACTAGCGAAATCGCCAGCTTGGTTGAAAGAGCAAGCTTGAATGACACTGGCAAGTTTTTATTCTATGCCAGTCAGCCCAAACTGGACGGTACTCAAGACTTTAATGCGGAATGTGAACGGACGGAGACAGTAACTTCGATTCTTGGCTGTTATAACGACAATAGGATATATATTTATGACGTTACTGATACTCGTCTTGACGGTATCCGCGAGGTAACAGCTGCTCATGAAACTTTGCACGCGGCCTATTACCGTTTTAGTGATGCTGAAAAAGATAAGGTCAATCTGCTGATAGAAACGGAATATAAAAAATTAAAGATCGACAAAAAATTTGCGGAATTAATGGCGTTTTACGATCGTACTGAACCGGGCCAGCGTGATAACGAACTGTTTTCAATAATTGCCACTCAAGTGACTGACATCGATTCTCAACTGGAGTCTTATTATAATAGATTCTTTTACGACCGGCAGACTGTAGTTGCTTTGTATGAAAAATATAGTAGCGTCTTTAGGGAACTTGAGGCCAAGGCTGACGCACTGGCGACGCAAATAAACGCACTGGCGTCAAGTATCTCTGAAAGATCAAGTCAATATAATACCGATGCTAAAATATTGAATAGTGACATCGCTTCTTTCGATGCCCGGGCAGCGAGCGGTGATTTTATTTCACAGGCGCAGTTTTATGCGGAAAGGGCAGTACTGATGGAACGGGTGTCGGAACTGAATGCGCTTAGAGCGAGTGTGAGCGATGATATTACAAAATATTATTCACTTCTGGCGGAATATAATTCAATCGCGACAGAATCGACTAAATTGAATAACAGCATCGATAGTACGCTTGCGCCTGCACCTTCGTTATAGGGTATACTTATTGTAATGGTAAAATCAAAAACTCAGTTTGTTTGTCAGAATTGCGGCGCGACATATCCGAAGTGGACGGGAAAGTGTGACAACTGCGGCGAATGGAATACGCTTGTCGAACAGATGGCTATGTCGGTCGGTAAATCGATCGTTTCAAGGAGCGGTAATTCAGGTAATGTCTTAAGCGTACAGACGATGATGTCAATTCCGGTAGATGAAAGTAAAAATCGCATCCTGACCGGTTTTTCTGATTTAGACGACGTTCTTGGCGGCGGAATATTGCCCGGCAGCGTGATTTTAATAGCCGGTCAACCCGGAATCGGCAAAAGCACCTTGTTGCTTCAGGTTTCGGCTTATGCCGCATGTAAATATCCTGTACTCTATGTCAGCGGCGAAGAATCAGCCGGACAAGTCAAGCTGCGAGCGGAACGTTTGGGTGCCGAAAAGAGTGAGCAACTAAGTTTTGCTTCGAGTACCAGCGCCGATGATATTGCGGCTACGATAAGATCAGGCAACTACAAACTGATAATCATCGATTCAATACAGACACTTTCGTTGGATGAAATTACCTCAGCGCCCGGTACGGTCTCGCAAATTACAAACAGCAGCAATGTAATTATTCAGTCGGCTAAAAAATCAGGGGCCGCCGTGGTGCTAGTCGGTCACGTTACTAAAGAGGGCAGTATTGCCGGTCCGAAAGTATTGGAGCATTTGGTCGATGTCGTTTTGCAATTCGAGGGAGATAGGTATGGCGGCTTCAAGATAGTTAGAGCTGCCAAGAACCGTTTTGGATCGACGAATGACGCTGCGATATTCGAAATGGCAGAGGAAGGCTTGAAATTAGTCGAAAATCCGTCCGCAGCGCTGCTAGCCGAACGTCAAAACGGGGATGGATCAGTGGTCCTTGCAACGCTTGAAGGTACACGGCCACTGCTTGTAGAAATTCAAGCCCTAGTAAACCCGACAAGTTTCGGTTATCCAAAGCGTACCGCCAGCGGCTTTGACTTGAATAGGTTGAATTTATTGGTTGCGGTTTTAGAGCGGCGTACGAAATTAAAATTGTCGGATAAGGATATTTATATTAATGTAGTTGGAGGTCTAAGATTAAATGATCAGGCCGCAGATTTAGCCGTCTGTATGGCCATAGCCAGCGCCGCTGCCGAACGCCGACTAGATGACGGGGTTGTCGTATTCGGTGAAGTAGGCTTGGGCGGCGAAATACGTTCGGTTCGTTCAGCCGACCGTAGAATTGCCGAAGCAAAAAAACTCGGGTTCAAGAAAGCTATTGCACCCAGCGGCAAAATAAAGAACTCATTTATTAAAGAAGTCAGCGATTTACGCTCGGCTCTGAACGAATATTTACAAAAATAAGGAAAAGCGATGGAAATTATAAATTTATTATTATTGATTATCATATTGGTCGGAGTATTGTATCTAATTTCGATAAGCTCGAAGAAGCTTTCTCAAACAAAAAACTTTAAGCCGATCTTCGTAGATACGTCGGTATTGATTGACGGACGCATTGTCGCGGTGGCAAAGACGGGATTTATCGGCGGATTGTTATATATTCCGCGCAGCGTGATCGGAGAATTACAGTTTCTGGCTGATAATGCAGACGCCGAAAAACGCAGTCGAGCCCGACACGGTCTTGACGTGGTCGTAGAATTGCAGAGCATGCCTAATTTGAATGCGCAGATTTTTCAAGATGGCAGCAGGGCGGAGGAAGGTGTCGATGAAAGATTACTGCATCTAGCCAAAAAATATGACGGCGCTGTCTGTACGATTGACTACAATCTAAATAAAGTTGCACAGGTCGAAAATATCAACGTTCTGAATGTAAATGATTTGGCAATGAATTTGCGCATGGCTTATTTACCGGGTGAAAAAATGTCGCTTGAACTGACGCAAAAAGGGCAGGATTCACATCAGGCAGTCGGTCATTTGGCTGATGGTACGATGGTCGTTGTCGAACGCGCCAGCGGGCAGATCGGAAAAGTCGTAGAGGTCGAATTTATCCGCAGTCTTCAAACTGCTGCTGGAAAAATGATGTTCGCAAAATTATCCAAGCCTGTCGAAAGTACTGCCCGCGCCTCTGTCAGTAAGCATAAAATAGCGAGCAGAAAACAATTTGCCCCAAAACCAATTACGAATCGTGCGCAACAGGATTCAAGTCACAAAAAAACCAGCAAGCCTTACGGCAAGGAAAGGCAAGGCCGCGGCAACAGGCAATCAAACAGACTGGCGAACGCTGAACAAAATGTAATTGACCTGCTGAACAAACAGTAATAATATTCGGTTACTAATGCGAGTTAAAGCTGATGGTGGAGTCGGCGGTCGCGGAGCCGGTGTAATACACATTATCCGTTACCGTGGCTGAAACCGACAAATCGTTATCCGAAGACGATGCCGTGTATGTGTAAGTATAAGTGTCGGCGGACGAAGCGGTTGCGGTATATGTATTTGAGCCGATTGTAACTTGAACTCCTGTGATCGGATATGTCCCTTGGTTTGCCTGGATGGTTACGATATAGTCGTGTGGACCATCCGATTGCTCGACACTTATGCTGGTTATCATTGGCATGGCGTCGGTCGCTTTATGGACGTCGTCGTCTTTGGTGCCGTCATAACCGTCGGGCGCGATATACACGTCCTTCTTGGTTATCGGGTCGACTGTTTTCATTACGTCTAGTTCGATTTTTGCGCCTGCTGGGGTCAGGCTGGTAGCTTTCTTTTTAGAGACCTTATCAAATGTTAATTTGGCGTTTGTCTGACCTTGGGTTTTGCTCCACCATGAAGGGTAAAGTTCGTTTTTTACAACTTGAATACCCGATGGCCTGGTAAACCAGTCGCCTGATTTCCATAGTCCTTGTGGCGCGTAGACTTGTTTATGAGCGTAATCCATTACTTTGGCGATAATAGCGCCTGGAAGAGATGATGTGCCATGAGAAAGGATGGTCGCATCAGAATTACCAAACCATACGGCCATAGTAAGAACCGGGCTGTAACTTGCCATCCAGATATCTTTGGCATTGCCGTCTTTGTCGGAAGTACCGGTTTTGGTCGAAGTTCTAACTCCGGGAATTTCCATTCCCAATGCGTGCCTTCCGTCAAGCGGGGCACGAGCGACGTCGTCCGACAGAATATCGGCTACAATATAAGCTGATTGTGGATCGATAATTTGAACGCTGGCGGTATCAGTCCACTTTTTTATAACCTCACCAGAACTGTTTTTTATCTCAAGTATGGTTGATTGCGGTTTGTAGGCTCCTAATCGGCCAAGCGAGGCATAGGCATTGACTAGATCGATTTGTCTTAACCCGCAGCCGCCTATTGCTGCGGCCAAGCCGACTTGGACTTCGCTGCCTTGCGTGCAGTAACTGGTTGCACCCAGTTTATGAATGGTGTCCAGCGTGCTTTTAACCCCAGAGATGTACATTGCTTCGACTGCGGGGATGTTTCGCGACGTAGCAAGGGCTGAACGTATTGTCATTGCACCTCTGAAGGTATGGTCGGCGTTGTATAGTTTTGCTCCGTATATCGAGTCAATATTAACATCGTTTAGGATGCTGCCGCTTCCGTAATTAGCTTGGCCGGTCGCTTTTTTCTGGAATAACTGTGAATACACCAGCGGTTTTATGGTCGAACCTGGCTGTAAATACGCGACGGCCGCGTTGTCTTGGCCGTAGCCGGCATAATTGAAGTCACGACTGCCCATAAGCGCTACGATTTGTCCGGTTTTCGTATCCTCGACTGTCGCTGCGCTATTCGAAAAACCTGCCCATCCTGGTATATATGAGCTGAACATATCATTGGTGGCTTCTTCAAGTTTAGTTTGTATGCGTAGGTCGAGTGTTGTCTTGATGGTCAGACCACCTTTGCCGAGAGTACTTTTACCCAGAGCTTCTTCCGCCTCGGCCTTTACCATCTGCACGAAGTGTGCTGCTTTGATGTTGGTATATTGACTTGCTTCCGGGATAAGATGGTCTATTATGGGATACTTTTTTGCTTCTTCCGCCTGTTTCTTGGTGATATAACCCTGTTCGGCCATGTTGTCAAGAACGGTTCGCTGGCGGGCTAACAAACCTTTATGTCCGGCAACGTTATAGGGGTCATAAATAGATGGATTCTGTGGTATGGCGGCCAGCAGCGCGGCTTCTGGAAGTGTCAGATCTTTGGCGGCTTTGCCAAAATAGGTTTGTGCGCCGGATTCGGCGCCGTTGCGGCGTCCGCCGTAAGGCGATTCGTTCAGGTAAAGTACTAATATCTGATCTTTGCTGTACATTCTTTCGACTTCGATTGCCAGAATCATTTCTTTAATTTTGCGCGGAATGCCGCTCAAGCCCCTTTTGTGGGCTTCATCGGCAAAAAAGACTTGCTTGACAAGCTGTTGAGTAAGAGTAGAACCGCCCTGAGTGCTGCCGCCGGACATGTTATTTATCATGGCTCGCATCATTCCTGAAATACTAATGCCACCTTCTTTATAAAAATTCTTATCCTCAATGGCGACAGTCGCGTCCTTTAGGTATTTGCTTAGCTCCTCGCTTTTGACAACTAATTTATAGTCGCCTTCGCCTTTGTCTTCCCACAGCAGATTACCGTTGCGGTCAAGATATGTCGTAACGGTTGTGTGTACATTTTTCGCAAGTTCTCCTGGGCGAATGGAATCGATGTCCTTGCGAAAATACGCAAAAAGTCCTCCGACAAGCAGACATGCCATTAAAACGCCTACGCCGAAAATTTTCAGAGCCATTTTTAATCCGCGTTTAGAGAACCAGTATTCAGCCAAGTGTTTCGGCTTTAAACGGTGAATGAAACGTTTGACGGGATTTTTAGGTAAGGATGCCAAATATTGGGCATGCTTTCTGGCGGCAGCGTCTTTTTTGACTTTGCGCGAATGAGATAAATTTGAATACACACTTAGTTTGCGTGTTTTTGACGGTTTTTTACCCACGTAATAAATTCCTCATAAACAATACGATTATCATTATATCACTAAAGCCTAAACGCACCCAAGCCTTCGTTCTATAGCAGATAATATATGCAGATATGCATAAACTTTGATATACTACCAGATGAATATGAAAAAAATGGGGACAAAATGAATCCCGTTAGAAAATAATTAGGTAATGTTCTGAAAGGTATACTAGCACAGAATGAATGCAGAATATGGTGACGACCAAAAAGGAGTTTCTAACGGGATGAAGCTATCCGAAGAACTAAAGTGGCGCGGCTTTATCAATCAAACTACATACAAAGATCTGGCAGAATTAGATAATGGTCCGATCACTTTCTATTTAGGCGTCGACCCTAGTGCCGACAGTATGACGATTGGGAATCTGGCCGTAACTATGCTGGTCAGGTGTTTTATTGATCACGGGCACAGGGCGATTTTATTGGTTGGCGGAGCTACAGGAATGATTGGTGATCCGGACGGCAAAGCCAGCGAGCGTAACATCAAAACTCTCGACGAAATAGCCAAGAACAAAGCCGGAATTGCCGCTCAATATAAGCAACTTTTTGCAGGCAAAGATTTTACGTTGGTTGATAATTACGATTGGTTCAAAAATATGAACTATCTGGATTTCTTGCGCGATGTAGGCAAACATGTGCCGATGAGCCAAATGCTAGGGCGCGACTTCGTCCAATCACGTCTAGGAAGCGAAGGCTCGGGTATCAGTTATGCCGAGTTTAGCTATTCGCTTATCCAGGGCTACGATTTCCTTTACCTCTTCCGTAAATACGGCGTGACGTTACAACTTTGCGGGGCCGACCAGTGGGGTAATTCAATTGCAGGAGTAGATTTGATTCGTCGAGTCGAGGGTAAAGAAGTAAATATTTACTCAATGCCGCTTATTATCAATAAATCAACCGGCGCAAAATTCGGTAAGTCCGAGGACGGCGCGGTATGGCTGGATGCTAACAAGACCAGTGTTTATAAATTCTACCAATTCTGGTTGAACACGGACGACGCCGGTGTAATCGATTATGTCAAAATATATACATTACTGGGTGCCGAAGAAGTTGAAAAACTGGAAAATGAAGTTAAAGCCAATCCGGGTGCTCGTGTTGCGCAAAAAACTTTAGCCCGTGAAGTTACGAAATTAGTCCACGGCACGGAACGCACTGACAGTGTCGAGCGGGTCACGAACGTTTTGTTTGGCGGAGCTGACTTTACTAGCCTTAACGAAGATGATATTAACGCGCTTGCAGATGAAATCCCCGTGGTGACGATTGGCAAGCCCTTGGTTGAAGCGCTAGTCGAATCCGGGCTTAGTGCAAGCAACGGTGAAGCCAGGCGTCTGATATCCAGCGGCGCGGTGTCAATAAACGGCAAAAAAGTCGACAGCGACCAGTTAATCAACTCAGTATCACTGGTAAAAAAAGGTAAAAACAACTTTATATTAGTGCGATAAATAAATTTAAGGGGTATAACAACTTACTATGCAAGCTCCAACCGAACATTTGTCACCTAGCGCAATTAAAAACGTAATGAAATGGCTGACCGAGCCAAGGTATGGTGAATACAAGGTCGAAGTCGAATCGATGATGGAGTCGGGCGAGTGGGAACAGTTGGAAGACGCTTTTTTCCAAGAGATCGAATTTGGCACAGCCGGCATACGCGGTAAAACCGGTGTCGGTTCGAACCGTATAAACAAGGTTACGATCGGAGCGGCGGCGCAAGCCTTATGCGAATATACGTTGTCGGTTGATAGCGGCGCTCCTTTGAAGGGTATTGTTATCGGTTACGATACTCGGCTTACTTCAGAAGAATTAAGCCGAATCGCAGCCGAGGTCGTAGCGGCCAATGGATTTAAGGTTTACTTATTTAACAGTTTTAGATCTACTCCAGAAATTAGCTTCGCCGTCAGACACTTGGGTTGCGCGGCCGGTATCGTCATCAGCGCCAGCCACAATCCGCCGTCAGATAATGGCTTCAAAGCTTATTGGAACGACGGCGGTCAATTAGTTCCGCCCCATGACAAGGGTGTGATGGACGCAGCTAAAAATATTACCGAAATCAAGTCGATCAATTATAACAAAGCCGTCACGGACGGTATTATCTCTATTATCGACCAAGATGTCGATGACGCCTATATCGCGGCTGCGTCTGCCGAGAGACTGGGTATTGATCGCAGTATAGCAATCGTTTATTCGCCGCTTCATGGAACGGGGCAAACTAACGTTTTGCCGGTACTTAGGAACGTTGGATTTACGAACATAGTCGAGGTCGCGTCACAAATGATCCCTGATGGGCATTTTCCGACTATACCTAGCGGCAAACCTAACCCCGAGGAGCACGAAGCTAATGATTTGGCGGTGTCTCAGTTAGTATCTGAATCGGCTGATATTGCCATAACAAATGATCCGGATGCTGACCGTATCGGCGTCATGGTCCGTCAAGCCGATAACAGTGTGATATATTTGAACGGCAATCAGTCTGCTATATTAGCGACCGATTATTCTTTGAAAAAAATGAAAGACCGCAATTCCTTGACGCCGAACCACTATATAGTCAAAACGATTGTCACTACCGATATGCTGAATGCTCTGGCGAAACATTACGAAGTGAAGATATATGACAATTTACTAATAGGTTTCAAATACATCGGTGAACTGATGACCGAAAAAGAAAATACCGAAGAAAAGTTCGTGATTGGCTGCGAGGAAAGTTTTGGTATGTTAAAGGGCAGCTATATACGCGATAAAGACGGTGCGACCGGTGCTCTGCCGCTTGCCGAGTATGCCGCCGAATTGAAAAAAGAAGGCAAGACACTACACGACAGGCTAATGGAGTTATATAAGGAACACGGCCTGTACGCTGAAAGGCTGAATACTATGGTGTGCCCCGGATCGACCGGGTTCGAGAAAATGCAGCGTACTATGGAGGGTTTGCGTAAATCCGTCAACAAAAATATTGGCAGTCATTCGATTACCACAGTACTGGATTATTTGATTTCGGAGAAAACAGACGTTGCCTCAGGCGATAAAACGCCAATCGAATGCGAATGCGGCAATGTTATCGCGCTTCAGTTTGGTGACAGCCGCAACCGGGTAACGATTCGTCCAAGCGGTACCGAACCTAAATTGAAATTCTATATGCAGTGGTATCAGGATTTTGATGAATCCAAAGACATCGCAGTCCAGTACGCCGATCTAGAAGATCACTTGGACAGTCTGGCAAAAAATCTGGAAACGATGCTAGCAGAACTGTAATTCGCCTCAAACTGTTATTATAGTTATATGAACACATTTTCCAGTTTGGAAAAAGTCAAAGGAGTTGGGCCGAGAATCAAGCAAGATTTTGCCCAGGCCGGTATTAATACGGTTGGCGATTTGATTGATTTTTTGCCGCGCGCCCACGAGGATTATTCGCATATCGCTTCGATCTCGAATATTAAGCCCGGGAAAGTAACCATCAAAGCTCGTTGTGAACAGATCGCGACCCGCCCGGTCAGACGCGGTTTACGGATTACCACGGCCACGTTGGCGGATGAAACCGGTAAATTGCAAGCCGTTTGGTTTAACCAGCCTTATCGGGAAACGCAATTAAAATCAGGCGAAGAATTTTATTTTTCCGGAATTTTCGAATTTAACTACAATCGATATCAGCTAACTAATCCCAGTGCAGAAAAAGTCAGTGACGTTCCGGTCCAGACAGATAGGATACTGCCCGTATACAGGGCGGTCAAGGGCCTGAAATCGTTATTAGTACGCAAAATACTTGCCGAACTAAGGCCGATGATAACCATGTTGCCCGAAACATTGCCAAACAACATAGTAAAGGATGAAAAATTGCTTTCGCGCAGTCAGGCTATTTTATCCATGCATTTTCCAGAAACCATGGCCGACATAGAAAAAGCGCGCGAGCGTCTGGCTTTCGAAGAACTGTTTCAATTACTGCTGGCCAGCCAGTTAAATCGTCAGGAAAATTCCAAATTGATCGGTTGGCAAATACCGTTCGAACAACCGGTCGTTTCAAATTTCGTTGAACGTCTGCCGTTTGAATTGACGGCGGCGCAGCGGCGGGCGGCTTGGGAAATACTCCAAGACCTTGAGAAGATTACACCCATGAATCGTTTGCTTCAGGGCGACGTCGGGTCGGGCAAAACGGTTGTTGCCGGCCTTGTCGCATGCGAGGTAGCGCATGCCGGTCTGCAGACGGCAATCATGGCACCGACCGAAATTCTGGCCGGGCAGCATGCTGAAACTTTATCGAAATTATTACAGCCTCTGGGAGTAAGCGTCGGGCTGCTAACTGGCAGCGTAAAAGGCAAAGCTCGAAAGACCCTGTATGAGCAAATTGCAGGCGGCAACGTTGACGTCGTCGTCGGCACCCATGCTTTGATTCAGGAGACTGTAAAATTTCACAAGCTTGGTTTTGTGGTGATTGACGAACAGCATCGTTTTGGCGTTCAACAGCGCCAGCAGCTGCTCAAAAAATCTCAGCATATGCCGCATATGCTGGCGATGACGGCTACGCCGATTCCGCGCAGTCTGATGCTGACGGTTTATGGCGAGCTTGATCTAAGCATCTTAGACGAATCGCCAAAGGATAGAAAACCAATAGTTACGAAAATATGGTCGCCAAACAGCCGTGCTCAATTGTATGAAAAAGTCGATGCAGAAATTTCAGCCGGTCGTCAGGCTTATGTGATTTGCAGTCTGATCGAAGATAACCCAGACAATGAAGTAAAAAGCGTGCAGGCCGAATACAAAAAACTTCAAAATTCAATTTTCAAACATCGCCGAATTGGTTTACTTCACGGCAAAATGAAATCAGACGAAAAAGACGCTGTTATGCAACAGTTTGCTGCCGGAGAACTAGATATTCTAGTTAGTACGACGGTCGTCGAAGTAGGCGTTGACGTATCAAATGCCACGGTTATTGTTATCGAAGATGCCGATAGATTCGGGCTATCGCAATTACATCAGCTGCGCGGACGTGTCGGCCGCAGTGCGTTTCAAAGCTACTGCTATTTAATTAACAGCACTAGCGCCAAGCCCTCGCAGCGTTTGCGTGAAGTCGAAAAGAGTAACAATGGTTTTTATTTGGCCGAGGTCGATTTGAAACTCCGCGGTCCTGGCGAGATATACGGCCGGGCTCAACATGGCGCTTTGAACCTTCAAATCGCTACGCTTGCAGATACGAAATTGATTGCTCGCGCTCAGAAACAAGCTAAGCAATTCGTTTCAAGCGGCGAAAACCTGTTACAATATAAGCAACTGGCCGCTGCGGTCGAATATTACCAGCGACTGACGACATTAAATTAATTTCAAAAGATTCACGTTTATGTATGCAGGGACAACCTTTCGTAAAGGTTCTGGAAGATTCGTCGGCGTTCATCAAAAAATTGATCGCGCCGCTCGTCGTAATTTGGCGAAATATATACCGAAATCGGTAAATTTTCCAACTGCCAAAGATATTTTGCATTTTGAAGGCGTTAACGGTCCTGACGCTATCAAACACATGAAACCGGCCAATGACGAACCATGGTATTTTATCGATCCGTCTAATCCCGGCGATCGCGAGCTAATTAATATTATCCAGAACCATTCGTTCAATATGTCCGAGGCGTTAAAAAAAGGTGATTATGTCCGTACTTCTTTCGAAGCTGCTTGGTTGGCTCATGCCGTGGTTGACGGCTTGACGCCTGCTCACCACTATCCCTTGAACGATAAAATCGAAGAATTGTGGGGTAGGCCGCGGACTGAACGTACTTCTATTAAAGAAAAAAACATCATTCGCGGTAATAGTCGTAAGGATACTTTACTCAGAAATTGGCAATATTGGGGCGGGGGCGGCGTTATCACGGTTCATATGATGTTCGAGATGGGTGTTGCCTCGGCAATATCAACCGATAAATTCAAAACCGGCGGTCCGGTTGAAGCCGACTTCGAGCGTTTGAAACGGGATGGGTTTGAAGCTATGTTTTTGGAATCAGTACAGAAAGTATATAGCTTGGGGATGTACGATGAGTTTGCGAAAAAAGGATGGAATAGACGCCTAGCGAATAAGACGAAAAAGGTACTTATACCCGAAATAATCAGGGCCGTCACTCTTGCTTGGTACCAAGCTATTTTAATGGCAACGGAGCAATAGCGCATGAATATACGTATTATTTCAGGAAAATTTGGCGGCCGTACCATCAAAGCGCCCGAAGGCAAGATAACACATCCGATGGGCGAACGGGTAAGAGGGTCTTTGTTTAATATTATAGGGACAGAACTCGAACAAGCGGAAGTGTTGGACATTTTTGCCGGCACCGGCGCAATTGGGCTAGAGGCGCTTAGTCGCGGAGCGGCGCATGTTACTTTTGTCGAACGCGACAAAATAACTAATAGAATCCTTGCAGATAATATACATACTCTAGGCGTTGATAATTCTACTACATCATTCAAAATGGGGGTAAGCACCTGGATCGACCAGAATTCAGACAAATCATATGATATAATTTTTGCCGATCCGCCCTATAACGACCCGCAGTTATCCACAGTCTCGCGTTTAGGGAGTCTTTTAAAACCCAACGGGCTTATGGTACTATCGTATGCAGGTAGAGGTGACATGCCGACCGTTAATGGAGTTGTTGTGGTGGACAATCGTAGTTACGGAACCGCGGCATTAACGTTTTACCGTAAGAAATAACGGCCTTCGGGCCGTTATTTCGTTTGCGGTAATATATTTAGACAAAAAATACCCCCGGAAAACTTCCGAGGGTTAATAAGGGGATAATTAGCAATGGTTCTAGTCGCAATCAATATGAACCATTCTGAATTTCTTGCAATGCCCGTCACTGTTTACGCGACTACAATACTGATATAAATGCCGCGTAAAATATTCGCGACCCAAATCGTCCGTGTTGTATGTTGCTTCGAAACCAGTAAGTGGATCGATTTTTTTCGGCAGCAGACTTGCCGTACATAGATGATTTTCGGTTACCGGCCTTCTGTAAGGACCCGGCTCGACCGATCTAAAACTCTGGCATAAAAAACAAGAAACGGTAGGTTCGTCAGACGTCTTTTGGTTTAAACCTGACAAAATGGAACAATGCTGTTCCGTGGAAATCGACTGCCTGCTGCTAGTAAATTGTTTCTGAGATTTTTTTCTTCTGACATCGTCTAAGTTAATGACGCCAGTATTCTCTGTTACTAGAACTCCGTGTAGTCTAACCACGTGTCTATCCCTCCTTTATTGAATGTGCCTTCAAGTTGGTTGGCTTGAATATTTAACCGAGCCAATTATAGCACAAAAGCATAATCATGTCAATCGTAGGATTTGTAATGCGAAGGTTCGAGTCTTGTCTCCGACCAAATAAATAAGACCGTCCAAGGACAGTCTTATTTATTTGGTAGCCTTTTACGACTACGCTCGAAACTATTTTAGCACGAAGTGCTGAAGCTCAGCCCCAACGCCTGCGGGCAAGTCTGCCCGCTCGCTCCACCAGAAAAAACCCTTTGCATTTTTGAGATTTCCCCCGCCGATTTTTTCTTTTTTAGTTGAAAAGGGTTTTTCTGGTGGTTCGCTTACTGCAAACAGTAGAGGCGTTGGGGCTTCGCTCAGGCGGCAAAGCCGCCACACTTCGTGTAATCTGTCGTAAACTAAATCAACTTTACAATCTGCGGAGTAAGATAGTCATTATTGTTGATGACGGTATCGGCACGTTCATACGGATGCGCTTGCTCATAGTATATTGCTTGACTTGCAACATAGCGATTGATGTACTGCTGCCTTGCCTTGTCATAGTCGCCAATACGCTCAGCATCACGCTTCGCACCACGTTCGGTAACAATTTCATCGTCCACTTCAAGTAAAACCCTCAGCGACCAATAATCTGCTAAATCATCTTTGAATAAAAACACACCGTCAACGATAATGATTGCGTTATCATCTGCCTCTTTATCTTCAGATAGTGCAACTGTGTCTGTTGCATAATCAAAAATCTTTGTCTTATACACATGGCTACCGCCTGCTTGTAGCGGTTCAAGAACATACCGTTTAAATGCGTCAAAATTGAATGTATATAAGTAGCAGGTTTCGCCTTCAGATGAAGATGGTGTTCGTCTTACTTTACGTTCATTCATAAAATCATCGATACTGATACGAATAATCTGGCGATCTGTTTTCGTTTTCAAATAGTCAGCGAAGCTGTCGGCAAAAATAGTTTTGCCCGAAGCGTCTTTGCCATTGATTGCTATGATATACGGCGAGGATGACTCGGCTGATAAGATAATATTGACCAATTGGTTATAAACGCTTTGTTGTCGGCTATTCATAGATCTATTGTATCCGAAAGAGACGTAATCTTGATACAATATAAAGATATGGATAACTGCGAAATCTGCCCAATCTTAGCCACACGCAACAACGGTAAAGATACACAAATTATTGAAACAAATAGATGGCGTGTGGTTCTTGATCCGAATCAACAATTTCTAGGAAAGTCTTTCGTAACGTTACTTGAGCATAAATCGTCGCTCTCTGACCTTGATGAAGAAGATTGGAAAGATTTTGAGTCACTTGTTAAGCGACTTGAAGCTGCTGTGCAAAAAGCATTTCAACCAAGTCATTTCAACTGGTCGTGCCTTATGAACCTTGCCGCTATGAGCGGTCAGGAAACACACGTACACTGGCATATTCACCCAAGGTATGACAAGCCTATAACCATAGCAAATGAAACTTTTGAGGATACGCAGTGGTATCCACGAAAAGAGAAAATTGACCACGTTGTCGATACAGGAGTATTGCAGATAATAGCTGAGAAAATCAGGGAGAACCTATGAGACAACCAGACATAAAATCATCGTTTCAATTCAGAGGCGAAACGATCAATACTGATTGGTATGATGTGAGTGATATTAGCGAATTACCAGACGTGGAATGGGAGCAGGTCTATGCTGTTGGCAATGTAGGCGGTAAAGTCCCAGTAGTTCATTATGCGGATAGCGAAGTGCGTAATTTGCCTGGTGGCAAATTTGACGAACCTGGCGATACAATCGATCGGGTTGTGAATCGTGAAATGAAAGAAGAGCTGAATATGCGTGCGTTATCATGGCGTCCGATAGGCTATCAATTTTTGAGTAACGAGAAGTTCGGCAATGCATATCAACTGCGTGTGTATGCTAAACTAGAGCCAATCGGTGAATTTGTAAACGACCCGGGCGGTAGTGTTGTTGGTCATTCGCTTGTACCTATCGATGAACTCAATTCATATATTCAATATGGTGATGTCGGCGAACGGATTGTTAGTCTTATAAAAGACGAGTTTGATAAATCATAAATAACACTATGAGTGCTGCGAAGCAACACCGAACCACCAGAAAAACCCTTTTCAACTAAAAAAGAAAAAATCGGCGGGGGAAATCTCAAAAATGCAAAGGGTTTTTTCTGGTGGAGCGAGCGGGCAGACTTGCCCGCAGGCGTTGGGGCTGAGCTTCAGCACTTCGTGCTAAAATAGTTTCGAGCGTAGTCGTAAAAGGCTACCAAAAGACAACTTTTTTCGGAATTATCGCCCGCATGGGCGATTTTTTCGTGCGTTTTGCGGAGCAAAACCCATATGTTTTCAGAGGGGAGAGAAATTTCTGGGGCAGCCATAGGCTGCGCCTTTTTGGATTTTAGCCGCCATAGGCGGTTTTCTTGGTAAAATAGAGATGGACACAAGTTAATTTTCGGAAATTCCGTTTTTTGTAGGCTTTAATAGCCGTCTCGTACAATCTGGGATTTCCTAGCTTGTGTCCAGCGAGGCGGCTATTTAAGTCGAGAGGGGGCAACAATGAAAGAATTACTACTAAACATACAACTTGTGTACTTTATCTATGTACGCAAAAGTACCGATGTAGAAGATAAGCAAGTCTTGAGCGTTGAAGCGCAGATCGTGGAGCTGCGCAAGTTTGCCGCAGATAACAATCTCAAGATTGCGGGCGTTATTATAGAGAAAAAGTCCGCCAAAACACCAGGACGACCAAACTTTAACAAAATGATGAAGCGTATAGAAAATGGCGAAGCAAACGGGATTCTGTCGTGGCACCCTGACCGTCTCGCTCGTAACTCTATTGACGGTGGACAAATCATCTACTTACTTGACCAAGCCCGTTTGCAGTCGCTCAAGTTTCCAACATTTTGGTTTGAGAACACCAGTCAAGGCAAGTTTATGCTGTCTATGGCGTTTAGCCAAAGCAAATATTATGTTGACAACTTGTCTGAAAATACAAAGCGAGGTTTACGCCAAAAGGTACGTTTAGGACATTATCCGAGCAGCGCGCCTATTGGCTACATAAATGATGTGCGCAAGAAAATAAGCATCATAGACAAGCGGCGTGCGCCGCTTGTTGTTGAAGCCTATGAACTATACGCTGTCGGCGATAAAACCTTGCAAGATATTGCCGACTTTCTAGCCAGTAAGGGCATTATGACCAAAGGCAAGAAGCCTCTCAGTAAAGACCAGATAAAATACATGCTAACAAACCCTTTTTACTACGGACACTTTCGATACAATGGCGAGATACACGAGGGCAAGCACAAAGGTATCATTGAAAAGAAACTGTTTGACCGAGTACAGGCGGTTATTGCTAGGCGTTGCCACCCGCGAAAGAGTGCAACTGCGCCGCAAATCTTTTGCGGCTTGCTCCATTGTGGCGGCTGTAATATGTCCATAACAGCGGAAAAGAAAGTTAAGCACCAAAAGAATGGCAATACTCACGAATATATTTACTATCGCTGTACGCGTAAAAGCAAAGTCATGAAATGTACCGAGCCAGCCATAACCGAGCTAGAACTAACAACGCAGCTGACGGACACACTGCAGGGCTACGCCCTGCCGAAGTCGTGGGCAGGGCAACTGGAAACTATGCTTGCAGAGGACGAACGCAAAGCCGAGCAATCGTCTGGGGTGTTCATCGCTAAAGCTCAAAACAAGATTGGTAACTTGCAAGGCAAGTTACAGCGACTTTTAGACAGTTACCTAGACCAAGACATTGACCAGAATACTTACAAGACCAAACAAGCGGAACTAATGTCGGAAAAGAAGTCGCTAGAGGAACAAATCGGCAAGCTAACGCTTGCCGCCAATGCGTGGGTTGAACCTATGCGCCAGTGGCTAAAACAAGCGTATGACCTCAATAGAATTGCAAAAAGTGCCGAGCCAAGCGCGATTAAACAAGCATTTGCTGAAATAGAAGGATTGAACCTATTTCTAAAATCCAAAAAGGCGCAGCCTATGGCTGCCCCAGAAATTTCTCTCCCCTCTGAAAACATATGGGTTTTGCTCCGCAAAACGCACGAAAAAATCGCCCATGCGGGCGATAATTCCGAAAAAAGTTGTCTTTTGGTAC
>CAZEGB010000016.1:0-1086 GCA_964511655.1 uncultured Saccharimonas sp. (SeqCode)
CATCCCGCCGCACCCATCCTCAAGAGCAAAATTAATGGAAGAAGCGCTTGAATCAGCAAAATCAACCGCAGATCCGGAAACCGCCGGGTTAATGCTTGGTCTCGTAATCAATGCGGTCCATCCTTATAATGACGGCAATGGCCGTACTGCGCGTATGGTATATTCTTTGCTTTCCCATGGCTACGACGGTTCGAACAAAGACGGCCGGTACTATTCATCGTTACTAGAAAACACCGTCGGCCGCGAAGTTATAGACCCAAATCCTCATAATCACAATCTAGATAGTTGGATTGCCGAGGTACTGCGAAAGGACACAATGACCGAAGCGGGATACGACGGTACTATGCCAACTCACGTGTACGGCGGTTATGGTGAAGTATGCGTCGAGGATCAAACACCTGACGAGTTAATGGTTGACCCTTCAACTTCAGAGGAGAATAAAAATAAATTACATAACGTACTGATGGATCGTAAGTTTGCGGCCGGAACATTTTTCCGCGCCTTGCCGAAAGAAATGGTAGAGCAATACATTAAGAAAGTTGAATTCAAGGGTGGTTCGACTTGTTTTATCAGGGGTGATGAATTGGTATCAAAGCTTACCGAGGAACAGATCGATAAATTATACGCCGAGGCGCAAAATCAAAAATACGAATATGTTCGCGCGTTGATTTCTCTGCCAAAAACAAGTTCCATGCCAAAGATCGTCGAGCTTTATCGTAACGACCTAAAAGGCTAACTCGTATTTTTGACAAAATACACTAAATATGGTAGCATTTAAACAAAGTTAATAAAAACAAAAAAAGGAATGCAAATGTCGGAAAAATCGGCTCACAACTATGAAAATTTTTGGGAAGGGCACAATCGCTTCCATCAAAGCATGCTAGACCAAGGCGGGCTATCACCTGAATTAGAAGAATACCATTCTGCCAAGGCCGAAGAGACCAGAGTGTTGGCCGAAAAAGAAACCGAGAATGATTTGTTTCGCAGATTAGGTTTTAGTGCCGTAAAAATAACCGGCGGCGTTTTATCCGCTAATGGCGAAGACTCGCATCTTGTCGGTGAAACAAAGTCCAAGGAAGAATTAGT
>CAZEGB010000016.1:1186-26742 GCA_964511655.1 uncultured Saccharimonas sp. (SeqCode)
CTAATGGCGAAGACTCGCATCTTGTCGGTGAAACAAAGTCCAAGGAAGAATTAGTAGTTGATATTAAAACTGCCAGGGAAAAACTGGACGATATGCACCTGCAGGGCAAAATAGACAGCGACGAATACCGATATCTTAGCGGTGCTCTTGGTGGTGTTTTGCCAAAATACTTGGATAAACAATAAAAGCTTACGATAATAACCGCTCGGTTAGAGCGGTTATTATAATTTCGCCATTGTCCAGAGGGCGGTTCTGTTTCTGGAGAATTCTGAATTTGTAGAGCTGGAAAGCTCGATTAGAACGCTTGTCAGACCGCATCGTTCGCGTATCCAGTCGTCGTAAGTGCCGGTTATCGGGTAACTAAAAGCGCCTGACACTCCGGTCATGTTTCGATACCCAGTTAATCTAGAATAAGTATTTGCCAAAGCGGCCGAATCACCATATTGATTTCCGATTGCGTAACTGGCAGAGCTATGGAATGACATCGTCAGACGCGGTTGCAGTGATATCGTAAGAGCGGCAATGGCTTGGGTTTCAGGTTCGGACATCGCGCTAACGCCGCCTCCACCGGGTAGTGGCTGGTTGGTAATCGAATAGATATCAGATTGCCAATCGTCGGTTTGGAAGTTCCGATTTAGGTCGATACCGCCAGAATTGTAACGTCTGCCATAGGCGATACCATCCGGGTTGATAGATGGTACGACGACGATTCTTCGGGTTGACGGGATGCTGCGCGCGTTTATTTCTAATTCATTAATCCAGGCTTCCATCAGATATTTCGTACTAAATTCATTACCGTGGATAGCGCCGGTGTAAAGGACCGTCTGGCTTCCGCTGCCAAAATAATAAGCCAGAATTGACCGCCCCTCCTTCGAGTAGCCGATAGTCGAAACGGTATGGCATATCGTGCGCGTGGAATATGACCATGAGCCGGTTTGGGCTATATCGTAAATACTTTTTAACCCGGAATTTACGCGTATAGCGATGTCACTGCAAAAGGGAGCGTTGTTATAACTGATCATCACTTGATTGCCGCTTCTTGAAATAGCCGCCGATACACCACTAACGCTGACAAAGCTAGTGGCACTTTGGCTATTTGATAGCTGTTGGTCGAATGTCAGCACGATGGTTTTCGTTTGTGAGACGCCGTAAGAGCCGACATTTACGCTTGTGACGCTTGGCCCCCCCGAAACGCTGAAGTTTAGCTCGTACGGTTCTAGTAAAGTACTGCCGTCTTTGGCTTCCAGATTATCTATCGTGAACAGATAGCTGGACTCTCTGTCCAGATCGTTTTGGGTAGACAAGCTGATTCGTTTGCCGTTAACGGTAGCCTGTGTTTCTATGGTAGCACTCTGACCGTTGCTATTTTTTTCTAATTTAACGGCTGCCTTCAAGATGTCTTTATCAAAATCAAACGTAAATATTTTCGGCTTGTCGTATACAATTTGTCCTTGACTGATTGACGATCCGACTACTGCCGTTGGGGCGAGCGTGGTTATAGATTTATTGATTAAGGTCGCGAATATTTGCTTGTTAAAACTACGGATCAATTTGATGGCGTAATTTTCGCCTTGAGCCAGCCCTAGGGAAGATACGTTGCAATAAATTGCTGAACCCTTCGAAGGGCAGTCGGTCGTTTTGTCGTTTATTTGCAGTTGGTAACCAAACACCTTATCTTCGTCGCTAAGCTCGATTTTGAGCGGTTTTTGCGTTGAAATCGGTTCGGATAAAGGGCTTAATGCCAAAGTAGGGGGTTCAGGAACGTCTATTTTGTATATTTTCGAGGTAAAAAGACCGCTGAATAAAACAGTATTTTGCCTGACGGAGCCGACGGAGGGTGCTTTTCGGGCCGAAAAGCACGTTCGCATTGAAAAGAGCCGTATCTTGCCGAATTTAATATAATTGTCAGTTTGAATGTCAAAATCCGAGTTAGCGTCCCCGACATCAATCGCACCTGGAAGATAAGATAATTGGTTAACACAGGTCTTATCGCCATAAGAGAATTGGACTTGCGTTTCCTGGGTAATAGCTAAACCGCTAATAATTAACAAAACCAACGCAAATATAACCGGCGCTATTATCCGGATGGGTAATTGAAGGTTTTTTGTTATTTTTGATGCCATGTTTGTTTTTTTAATGTATCAACGTTATTTTAGCATAAAAATGGCTTCAAAGGCGTTAAATTATCTAATAAGCTAAACCTAATATTAGGTTGGTGCTTTTGCGACATTAGGGGAAACGACAATATTGGCATAAAAGAGCAGACAAGGACAATCAAAAACGACCAATCTCGCAGATGTGGTCGTTTTTCGCCTGAGTCTATTTTGGGCTCAAACAGGTGCATATTCATAATATAGCATCAGCAGTATAAATGCAACAGCATAAATAACATAAAAAAGCCCTTATGTATATGTTGACATAAAGCATAAGCTGTGGTATTATAAAAGCGTACACATATCATGTGTGAGGTATAAATGAGGGTTTTCATGTCTATTTCGCCGTACGGCGAAGGCGTGGAAATCTTTTAAATTCGCCTTCGCCGTACGGCGAATGGCAAGAGGAGAACAAGTATATGGCAGGAACAAAAGTTGGCGGACAGAAAGCCGCTGCAAAAAATTTAGCTCGCGATCCTTTGTTTTACGCAAAGATTGGCGCCAAAGGTGGCAAAAATGGCACAACTGGTGGTTTCGCTGCTAACCCAGAGCTGGCACGCATTGCCGGCGCTAAGGGTGGCCGCATCAGCCGCCGCAAAAAAGCTGTTGTAACAAACGAAGCTTAATTAACTGCGGCTTTAATGAAAAACGCACGTATTCCGTGCGTTTTTTCATGTCTGGACGTTATAACGCCTAAGAGCGCACATTTTAGCATCGTTTACCAGCCATTTATGGTTGCAGGCAGGGCACGAATAAGTTTTTTCTTTGACTTGAAGGCCGGTGGCCTGACAATTAGGACAGGTGCTTCGTGAGTGCATCCAGTCGCGATAGCTATCAAGATTGGCTTGGATAATGTCGTCAGTAACTGCAACACCGTATGCTGTGGCTAGTTTGATAGTGCTATCCCAAGCTTGGCGCTCCATAGTAATCAGTTGGATGTCGCTGTTGTAATTGTTGTGGCCTAATAAGGCATGAGATAGCTCGTGGAGTAAAAATATTGGCTGATCATTCACTTTATTCCCATAGTAAATAGTGTTTTCGGACGAAGACCACAAAAAATCATCGCCTCTACTAAATGAAAATTGAGGATAATCTGCTTTAAGTCGTGATAGTAATGTCTTTGTCGAGGGCATAGTAGTAGCATCCATAGATAACGGCTTGTTCGGGATATTTTGCTTGAACGAATGGAGGGCAGGGAATCATTGGCGGTAGTTTTTCCTTCAGTATTCTTTGTAGTTGGCCGGAATATTTATTAAAGTAAGTACCGATGCTGCCGCCGATAATGATAATTTCCGGCTGTAAAATGGGAATCAGGGCTAAGAAACCGCGGCTGATGCGATCAGCGATTTGGTCCCAGGTTTGTTCATCGGTTATGTCGCGGGCAAACCGGCCATAGGTACTTCGGATAGCCTTACCGGATGCAAAGCTTTCCCATTCGCGAAGTTCACCTTCGAATTCGATTAATGCATGTCCAGCCTCGCTGTTGCGAAGGGCTTGGTCTATGTGCCCGTCCGATATAATACCCGAACCTATCCCTGTCTTGATTGCGACGTAAAGCGCCTGAGATGGAATTTTTTCGAGCATTCTGGTTTCACCCAAACCCGCTAGTTTGGCGTCGTTTTCAATGAAAATAGGTACTTTTCCGACAACACCGGACAGTGCTGATTTGGCGTCGAACATTTTCCAGGGAAGATTGCCGCACCATTGAACAACTCCTTTTTCGATGACTCCAGGGATTGCCGCGATTACAGCTTCGATTTGGCTGCTGTCAAAGTTGCCTGAAATCACGGATTTCAGTTGTCTGACGTACTCTGTCGTGTCATGGGGGGTATCGAACTTGATTTGTGGCCCGATATTTCCGTTGATGTCAAAACTAGTGACAAGCGTTTTCGTCCCACCGGTGTCAATCGCTATTATCATGAAATCAATTTTACCATAATATGCAATTTTTACTCCAAAACCCTAACCGCGGGTGACGTGGGGCGAGGCAGTATTCGATGGGTTTTGGATGAAGTTTAACAACATTTCATTGCTTTTTTGTCGCAACAGATGCATAATAAGTATATAGCGTAAACAGAGGTGATAAATGGGATCGAATAAACGAACTAAACAGGGTGGTTCGGTTGTATCTTATATAATCGTGGGATTAATCTTGACTGCTGGGCTAATTGGCGGCGTCTATTATCTGAAACAGCATGGCGACCAAGTGCGCCGCGAGCAAGCGATAGCTGCTGCCAATCAGCAGCAACAGGCTAGCCAGTCGTCTGATAAAACATCGGGAAATGGAACGTCGGGAGGAACGGCGACCGGCTCTGGGGGTGGTTCGACGCCGACAAGTACCTCGACTGGCGGAATGCCGACGACGGGTCCGGAATCAATCGTTATTGAACTAGTCGGTGTTTATATGTTAACTGCGTCAGCCGTAAGCTACGCGTCGTCTCGACGTGACCTGAAGCGTTATCTTTGACTTACGCCTCTATCTGAGGTACAATATAGAGTAATTTGGGGCTACATTTTTAAAGTGTGCCTCAAAAAATATTAAATTTAAGGAAGGAGTTTGCAATGAGGCTCTCTTACAGAGACTCATTGAATAAGACTTATGGCAACAAAAGCCACAACAATGGATGAATTGCTCGCTGCCGAAGGCGACAGTGTCAAGCAATTAACACAAGGTGAATCAGTAATCGGAAAAGTATTATCTATCCGCAAACACGAAGTGCTAGTCGATCTGGGAGCTCAAGGCATCGGATTAGTCCCGCGACGCGAGGTGGGTTTTTATCGAAATCTAGAAATTGGTGATGAAGTAGCAGCCAGTATTGTTGATACCGAGCTTGATAACGGCTATTCGCTGTTATCGCTCCGTAAAGCAGCAAAAGATCGCGGCTGGGACGAGGTTCTGGCAAAGATGGAATCGGGCGAAATCATTGAAGTTTCTCCGTACGACGCAAACCGCGGCGGTTTATTAGTAGAATACGACGGTGTCCGCGGTTTCTTGCCGGTTTCACAATTGTCAGCCGAACATTACCCAAGGGTTGGCGGCAGTGACAAGGACGAAATTCTGCAACGCTTGAACGCGTTGATCGGTAAAAAACTGACTGTTCGCATTTTGGACTGTGATCGCAAAGCTAATAAACTTATCTTTAGCGAGAAAGAAGCAATCAAAGACGGCTTGGCCGAACGATTTGAAAAACTTACAATCGGCAGCATCGTCAAAGGTGTAGTAACCGGCGTAGTAGACTTCGGCGTTTTCGTTAACGTCGAGGGTATCGAAGGTCTGGTCCATATCAGTGAAATTAGTTGGGAACGTGTTAATAACCCGGCCGACTATGTAAAAGTAGGTGAAACCATCGACGCGAAAATCATCGCGATCGACAAGGACCGACTGAGTCTGAGTATTAAACAATTGACTGAGGATCCATGGATGACCGAAGTCGATCAATTCAAGCCAGGCGACAAAGTCGAAGGTACTGTCACGCGAATCACGCCGTTCGGCGCGTTCGTACAAATCAGCCCGGCTGTCGAAGCGTTGGTACATGTCAGCGAACTCGGTGAAGGCGGCGATGCCGACCCGGAAAAGGTCTTTACTTTGAACGAACGAAAAGAATTCGTAGTTTTGGATATTGAAAAGGATAATCGCAAGATATCACTTAGTTTACCTGGCAAAAAGTCCAAAAAGTAATCAAATTAGATAGCCCCTAGGGGGCGGAAAGGAGCTTTAAAGATATGGCCGAGAAAGTCATAACCATTGCCGATTCGATTACCGTAGGCGAACTTGCCGAGAAGCTCAATCTGCCCGTCACAAAATTAATTGGAGAGCTGTTTAAAAACGGCATTGCCGCAACTATCAATCAACGTATCGATTTTGAGACGGCTACTATTATTGTTGAAGAGTTGGGTATCGCCGATGTCGAGCTTGAAAGAAAAGCCGCGATGGTCTTATCTGAGCGCAAAGTCCACGAATTGTCGGATTCGGCCGTTTCCAGGCCGCCGATAGTGGCAGTGATGGGCCATGTTGATCACGGCAAGACTACTCTTCTGGACGCGATCCTAAAAACCAAAGTCGCCGAAAGCGAAGCCGGAGGAATAACACAGTATATCAGTGCCTATCAGACTGTTCATGAAGGACGCATTATCACGCTGCTGGACACCCCGGGCCACGAAGCTTTTGCTTCCTTGCGTCAGCATGGCGCGGCTTTGACCGACGTCGTGATTATCGTAGTTGCTGCCGACGACGGTGTAAAACCCCAGACGGTCGAAGCGATCAAATTCGCCAAATCAGCCAATGCTAAAATCGTCGTAGCAATAAACAAAATTGACCGCCCGGGCGCTGATCCGGCCCGTGTTAAAGCTCAACTGGCGACCGATCACGGGCTAAACCCTGAAGAGTGGGGCGGCGATACGGTCATGGTTGATGTCAGTGCAAAAACCGGTCAGAACATAGATAAATTACTGGACATGGTTCTATTAGTTGCCGACTTGGAGGATCTGAAGGCCGATACCGACACCCCCGCTGAGGGCTTAGTTATCGAATCGCATATGGAGGTTGGCCGCGGACCAGTCGTCGGACTGCTAGTCCAACAGGGCATATTAAGACCAGGGCATTTCTTGGTTTCCGGAACGGCTTTCGGAAAAGTCAGGACGTTACTTGATTTTGCCGGCAAAGCTATCAAAGGTGCCGGTCCATCGACTCCTGTAACAGTTACGGGGTTCAAGGAATTGCCGCGATTCGGCGACGATTTTCTAGTAGTCAATAACGAAAAGCAGGCCCGCCATCAGGCGATGGTAGCCCGTATTGAACAAGAAAAGAATGCTGCCAGTACGAATATCACCGGTTCAGATTTGCTTAAGATGATGAATCAACAGCGTGAATCTCAGGATTTGAACGTCATCGTCAAAGCCGACGTCCAAGGGTCGCTGACATCCGTAGTGAATAATTTGCGAATAATCGATACGCAGGGCGAAATAGCCTTGCATGTTATCGGCAGCGGTGTCGGTGATATCAATGAAAGCGATATTCGTCTCGCGGCCGGTAAAGATACGATTGTCTATGGATTTAATGTCGGTATGTCTAATACGGTTAAGCAGCTGGCTTTGCGAAATAAGGTTCAGGTCAGGATATTTAATGTAATCTACAAATTACTTGATGATGCGCGCGCTTCAATGGAAGCAATACTTGCCCCTGAAGTCGTCGAGACCGAGGTCGGTGCTATGACTATAAAAGGTGTTTTTAGGACACTCAAAGACGAAATTATTGCCGGCGGTGAAGTGACTAAAGGTAAAGTCGCACCGGGCCTGTTAGCAAGGGTTATCCGTCGTACTGCGGACGGCAAGGAGCAGATCGCGGAAGTAAAAGTATCCAATGTCCAGCGCCAACAGCAAGAAGCCAAAGAAGTCTTTGAAGGCGAAATGTGCGGGCTCAGTTTGAAAACAACCAAAAAATTGATAATCGAAGAAGGTGACAAGCTTGAGCTATTTACTCGCGAGCTTGTAAAGCGTACTCTAAAATAAGTAAAAGATAAAAGGGGATAGCCGCTATGTTTCAATTAGACGATAAATTTTTAGAAGATATCGGGCTTGCTGATTTGCCGGAGGAGCAAAAAAAGCCTTTTCTGCAACATATATATGACGAATTAGAGTTGCGAGTGGGCACGAAGTTGTCGGACGGTATGAGTGACGAACAACTTGAGGAGTTCGAGTCGATTATTGACCGTAAAGACGAAAATATCAGTTCTTGGCTAGCAAAAAACTCACCTGAATATCATAACGATGAGATGTTCATCAAACTGAAAGATTCGTCCAATCTTGACGTTAATGACCCGGCCTTAAGGGCGGAATATGCCGCCACTAAATGGCTGGAAGTTAACCGTCCCGATTATAAAAACGTCGTCGCCGGAGTGCTTGAAGAATTGAAACAGGAAATTACAAGCAATCGTGACGCGATTTTAGGCGATTCTTAGGTTTCAAAATCCCCTCGGGTCCTTTCCCGCCGTTCGCTGGACAGCGAAGCACCCGCGTTTTGGGTTTATAAAACAGGCTAGGACAAATAACCGTTCAGAAAATCTTTGGCTGACATAGTGCGGCCACTGGGGGCTACTAATTCGTCTACCGATAGATACTTATTGTCTTGGCATAATATGTCGAGAGGGTTTTTGTATTCGTCCGAGACGTGAGCTTTGGTAATAATGATAGTGTAATCGCTAACAACAACTTTAGTTTTTGGGAAACCTAAATGAGCGCGGACAAGCCGCTCGGCCTTTTCGGCCGACACTTCGCTTGGTTTCAACCAGGCGTCTTCTTTGGTGAATAATTTGCAATAAACGGCTTTGCTGTCGTCTTGCGGAGACGGTTGAAGCGAACCGTCAACAATAGACGGAAGCATGTCTATTAGTGTTTTAGTGCCCAGTGTGAAAAGAATCTCGTATAACTCAGGGCGGGTTTCTTTGCCTGAAAGTTCATAATACACCTGCCTGTAGACGGGTCCGTTGTCCATGCCGGCTGCCAGTTTCATGATGGACACTCCAGTTCGCTCGTCGCCGTTTTCGATGGTCGATTCAATCGGTGACGGGCCGCGGTACAGTGGCAAAAGTGAAGGATGTAGGTTGATTATGCCGGGGTTGAACAAATTAATTGTTGACTCGGGTATGATTTTTCCAAAACTAGCTAACACGCCGACAACGTCGGTCCCGAGGGCTTTGATATCGTCATTGATATCCGATATTTTAGTCGGTTGCCAAACTGGTATATTGTGGTTGATGGCGAATTTTTTAACGCTCGGCGGCGTTAGCGATTGTCCGCGTCCGCTTTTACTGTCCGGTTTGGTAACTACCGCCGCAATTTTAGCGTCGGACTCGACCAAGCCGCGAAGTACTATCAGGCTGGAATCGTCAGTTCCAAAGAATACAATCATGACCATAATACATCGTCGTTTTTGACGTGCTTATCATAATCCAATGGCTGCAATTCACCTTGTTCATCAAGCGTGTAGAAAGCATCTGTTTTATCTCTGATGTGATCGATAAAGACTATACCGTTTACGTGGTCGATTTCGTGTTGAATAGTACGGGCTAGAAAACCGTCGGCTTTGAATCGGACTTGATTGCCATCAATGTCTATGGCTTTGATGCGGACTTTGCTGTGGCGCGGCACTTTCCCGTATACGTTAGGAACGCTAAGGCAACCTTCGAAATCTTCGGTTATTTCGCCTTCTAATTTGACTATCTCCGGATTGATTAGTGCGGTGAAGTCACGGACGGTTTTGTCCTCGAAGTCGCTGCGAATAATCACTACCCGATCCATGCGGCCGATTTGCGGCGCTGCCAGGGCGGCGCTGATTTCGTGCGGCCTTGAATCTTCCCAGTCGAGTGCAACTTCGGTCATATCTTTGACCAGCTTTATTATGTCGGCTGTTATCGTCAGTACTTTTGCGGACTTTTGACGCAGACGGTGGTCAGGCAGGGTAATTATATCTTCTTTTTTCATTATTATTAGTCCTCGTGGTGCAAATAATTGCGATACGTATATTATATCAGATAACGGCGTAACTAAAGCAGACTGGTCGGGTCAAGCTCGAACTGCCAATGGGCTAGAGGAATAAATCGAAGCGCATCAATTAAGTATTCACGCTTAGGGCTCTTTAGAACTAATTGCCAGCGGTAAGTACCGTGCTGACGTTCATAAAAAGCCGGGGTTGGACCTAAAACTTGAACATCCTTATTTAGCTTGGCGCGGAGTTCCTTGGCAATTTTTTTAGAATTATTAATGGCCGTTGCCTCAGTCTTATATGTGCATGACAGCTTCATCAGATGGCAGAAGGGCGGGAATAGGCCGCGCTGACGTTCTTTGAGGGCATTATTATAAAACGACTCGTAATCCTGGGCTAGACCGCTCGATATACTGACGTGCGTCGGTCGATATGATTGGATTATGACATGGGTTTGGTGCTCGTTGCGTCCGACTCGTCCGACGACTTGGGCAAGCAACTGGAAAGTTCTTTCGTCAGTACTGTAATCGGGTAGCGCCAGACCGGAGTCAGCTTGAATGACGCCGACCATCCTAAGGTGCGGCAGATCAAGCCCCTTTGCGACTACCTGCGTGCCAATTGCAATATCGATTGTGCCGCTATATAAATCATCATAACGCGCATTAACGGCTTCGTCATTCGCGTTATCGGCATCAAATCTGGCGATATTGCTTTTTGGAAAAAGTTTGCGCAGCTCAGTCTCAATTAGTTTCGTTCCAATTCCTTTATGGATAATACCCGTACTGCCGCAGACTGGACACGAGGTAGGTACGTCGGCGCTATAACCGCAAATGTGACAGTATAAACGATGATGGTCGCTATGCAGCGTCAGCGGCAAAAAACACGACGGGCATTCGGCTGTCCAGCCGCATTTTTCGCACAATGTCGTACTGGTGCTGCCGCGACGATTATGAAAAATCAACACCTGGCCGCCGTTCTCTAAAGTATCGGCGACACGTTCAACCAACTGTTTAGATAAGAAACGATGACCGTTGAAGTTGGCGCGTTTCTTCATATCAACAAGCGTAATTAGCGGCGGTACGCTGTCGCTGCGTGCAAGCTTTGTCAGTTTAAGTATCGGGCGGTTCGAGGATTTTTCGGCCAGATATCGGTCGACGACATTGGGCGTTGCGCTGCCAAGGATGACTTTGGCTTTATGAAAGCGCCCCAGCATCGCGGCGACTCGTAAGGCCGAATATTTTGGATTTTGTTCTTGTTTATAACTGGGTTCGTGGGCTTCATCGACGATTATCGCGCCGATATTTTTTAATGGCGCGAATAGGGCTGAACGCGGACCGATAACTATCCGCGGCCGATTACTTTCAAGAGCTTCACTCCAGACTTGGTGGCGGGCGGATTCAGCCATCTGAGAGTGGGTGACGAGCAAATCATCGAAATGATTAGAGAATTCTGAAATTAATTGCGAGGTAAGTGAAATTTCCGGGACTAGCAAAATGACTGACTTGTTAGACTTTATCGCTTGTTTGGCGACTTCGATGTATATTTCTGTCTTGCCGGAACCGGTGACACCTTGCAATAGAAAAGTACCCGTCGTGTACTTAGCTAAAGTATCCAACGCTATGCGCTGCTGCTTGTTGAATACAATATTTGTTCGGTCCCGCTTTGTTATTTCAGGCTGTTTTATTGGTGCACGCCGAGTTTTTTGAACGCCTCTAGGTAATATCGTCTGCATAACGACAGCCAGTGGCGTAACATAGTATTTTGAAATCCATAATGCTAAATCGATAAGTTGTTTGGGCAGAGGAATTTGTCCGATTATAGAAATGACGTCTTTGGTTGGGTACGATGGTTTTGATGTTTGACGCAGGACGACTCCGACCATCTTTGTTTTGCCGACTTCAATTTGCACGATTTGCCCAATCAAAAGAGGTGTTTCGGAGGAATACGTAAAAAATGCGCTTCCAGAGCGAACGATTCGGTTAGGCGCCACCTCATAGTAGTGCATATCTATTAGTATACCTGATGGGTGGAAAGTATATTTTGAAGTTTTGCTATTGATAGTAATAAACTGTTAAACTAAGCATATGTATTTTGAAAGTCGAGAACAGGCCGGACAGCTTTTAGCTGCCAAGCTTTTCGAGGAGTATCGGTACGAAGATTGCGTCGTGGTTGCGTTGAGCGACGGCGCTGTTTTGGTTGGCGAGCAAATCGCTCTAGCGCTTCATTGCTTGTTAACCATGTTGTTAATCGAAAATATAGACGTGCCCGGTGAGGGTGTTAGTTTCGGCGGTGTTTCTGAAAACGGTAATTTTACATATAACGGCATGTTCTCGGCTGGTGAAATTGAGGAGTATACCACCGAATTTCACGGCTATCTAGAGGAAAAAAAGCGCGAAGCCTTTGGAAAAATCAATCAGCTACTAGGGGACGGCGGGCTGATTGATAATGATATGCTGCGCGACCGGGTAGTAATTCTGGTGGCTGATGGTCTGGATAACGGCGCATCACTGGACGTGGCCGTTGATTTTTTAAAACCAATCAGAGTCAAGCGTCTGGTTTTGGCTACGCCGGTTTCTTCGGTCCAGGCGGTCGACAAGGCTCACGTCATGGCCGACGAACTTCATATCCTAGACGTCAAAGACAATTTTATGGGTACTGACCACTATTACGATCATAACGATATTCCTTCGCACGAAGATACGGTCAAGAAAATAAACCAAATCGTACTGAATTGGCGGTAAAATAATTCGTTAAAAATTATTGCGCAATGTTGTAAGATTGTGCTACGATAGGGATAACGAAGAGGATAGATATAACAACAAGGGAGACTATGTTAGACGTTTTCATTACATCCAGGGTGCGACGCAAGATTGTGGTTGTGTATGCCAAGTATCCCGATTTCCGTACCCATGTGCGCGGCCTTGCTAAACTTATCAAAGAAGACCCGGGTAATATTCAGCGTGAACTTAAGCGACTGGAAAAGGTAGGCTTTTTGACCAGCGAAAAGCAGGGTAATACCAAGATTTATTCGACCAACAAACAATTTCCAATTTTCAAAGAACTCCAAGGGATCGTCATCAAGTCGCAACAACAAGCGGGCAGTCGCCCCAAGCGTCCGTCTTCTGACTTTTAATAATGTCGCTGTTCGATAGGATTTTAGCCGCCAGAGGGATTGACCCGAAGTCAAAGGCGGCATTTTTAGTGCCGGATTATTCACGTACGCACGACCCCTTTTTGTTACCAGATATGGCAGCGGCGGTCGAGCGCTTGGCTAGAGCTCGGAAAGAACAAGAAAAAATTACGATATATGGCGACTATGATATTGACGGGTTGACTGCCACGGTCGTTCTACTAGATGCCTTGAAGAGTTTTGGGTTCGAACACGTCAATGTGTTCATGCCGAACCGTTTCGTAGAAGGTTACGGGCTGACGGTCAAGGCGATCGAAAAAATTGCCTCTAACGGTGCAGAATTAATTATTACGGTTGATTGTGGCAGTCAAAGCGAGAAAGAAATTAATCGGGCTAATGAGCTTGGCGTCGATATTATCGTAACTGATCACCATAGTATCGGTCCGGTTTTGCCGTCGGCAATTGCCGTGATTAATCCCAAGCGTCCCGATAGCCAGTACCCATTCGGTGATTTGGCCGGCGTAGGTGTAGCCTTTAAATTGATTCAGGCCATGCAGACAAGAATGAAAGGTCTGCAAATTGGTCAGGAGAAATGGCTGCTAGATTTGGTCGCCTTGGGGACGGTCTGCGATATCGTGACGCTCGTCGATGAAAACCGATTATTCGTTTACTGGGGCCTCAGAGTTTTGTCTCAGACCAAGCGACCTGGGCTCAGGGCTTTGATGGCTGTCTCGAGAATTGATCCCAGATTAATCAATGCGCGTTCGTTGGGGTTTGGATTGGGGCCGCGAATGAACGCCGCTGGCAGATTAGAAACGGCTCAGCATGCGCTTGACCTGTTGGTGGCTGATGATTCGACGCTGGCTTTCGAAAAAGCTCAAGCCTTGGATGAGTTGAATTTGGCTAGAAAAATTGAACAGTCAAAAATTATGAAAGAGGCGACAGCTCAAGCCGAAAAATACAATGACGATCCGGTATTGATTCTAAGCGGAGCCAATTGGAATCACGGTATTGTCGGAATCGTGGCCGCCAAGTTGATGGAACAATACCGCAAACCGGTGTTTGTTTTGCAAGAGATGGGCGAGAAATCAAAGGGCTCAGGACGCAGTTTCGGCGATTTTAGTGCCGTCGAGGTGGTTCGATCAAGCGAAGATATCATTTTCAGCGGCGGGGGCCATCACCAAGCGGCCGGCGTGACTTTGCCGACTAAAAATATCGCCGATTTTCGAACCAGAACCAATCAATTATACAAGGCTAAGAAACTAGCCGACCAACACTCACTTTTACTGCCATCGGCCGATGCAACGGCTGATTTAGTCGAAATCACAGAAGAATTAGTCGGTTTGATTAGCCACCTTGAGCCGTTTGGCAACGGCAACCCGCAGCCCGTCCTAAAAAGTAATAATTTGCTGGTCAAAAATGTCCGTAGAATGGGCACCGAGGCTCAGCACGTCAAGCTAGAGCTCGAGAGCCTATCGGGTCAGGCGATGCAATTTATAGCATTCAGCGCGCCGGAACATTTTTTTGTTGATCCTGGCATGCGCGTCACGATTTGGTACCACGTCGATATTAATGAGTGGCAAGGGCAGCGTTCTGTCGAAGGTAAATTGTTGCACTTGGAAGTAACGGGCGAATAATTTATTATTTGTTCAAACCGCGGGTGACTTTGCTGTTCAGTGAACGACTGAGCCCGAGGCGGTTAGTAAAAATTAGTAGTTGCGTATAGTTCGTATCTCTGTTACAATACAGTCCGTATGGTATTAGTAACACGTAAAGACGAACGAGAAGCAAACGAGAATATTATCCGCCGTTTCAACCGCAAAATGCTGCAAAGTGGTGTACTTGCGGAGGCCAAAGCCTGTATGCGATTTGAAAAACCGATTTCCAAAACGGAACGCCGCACCAAGGCAATTATCCGCAAAGCGCGCAAAGCCGACAAACTTGATAAAACTCGCCTGGGACTCCGTTAAAAGTGGCTTTAAAAGAGCGCATCAATGACGATTTAAAAGCCGCCTTGTTGGGCGGTAATCGTTTGGCTGCAGATACTCTTCGCGGGCTCAAAGCCGTGATTTTGAACGAAGAAGTCGCAAAAGGAATGCGCGACGAAGGTTTGGATGATATATCAATCGAGCAACTGATTGCGCGTGAGGTCAAAAAACGCAACGAGAGCGCCATAGTATATGACGGTGTCGATCGACCTGAGTTGGCCGCCGATGAGCGCGCCGAAGCGGAAGTCCTAAATGCTTATTTACCCGAACAATTATCCGAAGATGATATTAACGCGGTTGTTAGTCGCGTAATCGGCGAACTGGGTGTTAGCGGTCCGGCTGCTATGGGCCAAGTCATCGGTGCTGTTAAAAAAGAGCTTGGCAATTCCGCCGACGGTGCGGTTATTGCGAAACTTGTCAAAATTGCTTTAAATTAAATATAAAAGGGGTATCGCGATGGTTATATTCTTTGGTCCTGCTGGCGCCGGTAAAAGTATTCAAGGTCAAATGTTAGCTGCCCGCCAGGGTTGGCGTTGGCTTTCTATGGGACAGTTATTGCGTGATACGCGCGACGCCGATTTATTCAAGACTATGCAAGAAGGCAAATTAGTTCCGTCCGATAAGGCGAATGAAATAATTGAAAATGCACTGCGTAATGCTCCAAATCTAGATAAACTGATACTAGACGGTTATCCGCGTTCGCTTGATCAGGCTAAGTGGCTAATCGAACATCAACCGGCCGGCGGGCGTTCGATCGGCTTGATTGTCGTGCTGGAAGTACCGCGTGCCGAGATAATGAAACGGCTTGAATTGCGCGGTCGAGCTGACGATAATCCGGAAGCTATCGAAGAAAGGCTGCATTATTATCGCCAAGAAATGTATCCGATATTAGGGTACTTTAATGAACAGGGAATTAATATCGAGCATGTCGACGGGTCCGGTACGGTCGGTCAGGTGCACGATAGAGTCATGGAAGTACTGACCGAATGCAAGCTCGTCTAAACCACGTCCAGCCCGAGAAAACCGTTGCCGAAATCGAAGCCATGCGTCGCGGCGGCAAAATATTGGCTACAATATTAGAAGGATTAAAAAAACACGTCACCGTCGGTATGAGCGAACTCGAAGCTGAGGCTTGGGTAGAAAAAGAAATTAAAAGATTAGGCGCGACTGCGACCTATAAAACCGACGAGGTTAATTTTCCGAAGGTGATTTGCATATCGACCAACGACGAAATCGTTCACAGCGTGCCGACGAATTATGTCTTTGAAAAAGGCGATGTCGTCTGTTTCGATTTAGTAATCACCTTCGAAGGCATGAAAGTCGACAGTGCGTTTACGATGGTAATCGGCGAAGAGCCTAAAGGGGTAAAAAAACATTTACTTAGTATCACCGAACGCAGCCTTTATGCAGGAATTGATGCTATCAAAGGGCCGGTTCATGTCGGCGATATAAGTGCCGCTATCGAAAAGGTTCTGAAAGAAGGCAAACTTGGCATAGTCAAAGAATTAGTCGGACATGGCATCGGCCAAAAGATGCAGCAGGCTCCAGAGGTCCCAAATTGGGGACAAAAGGGAAGCGGGCCGCTGTTAGTTCCTGGCGATACGATTGCGATCGAGCCGATGGCTACTTTAGGCAGCGGCGAAATCAAAACAGACAGTGATGATTGGACGATCAGGACTCGCGACGGCAGTTTGGCAGCACACTTCGAACACACGGTTATGATTACAGAAGACGGCGCCGAAATATTGACTAGGCTTTAGGTAACGATATTAAAACCCTTCGGGTCCTGCCGTCCGGTCCGCCCCTAAAAATTTTTTACCTTTGGTAAAAAGATTTTTGGGCGCTGCCCCGCCGAACGTCACCCGAAGGCTGTTTAAATACTAGCTTCGCAGGTTGTTTTACTAGTCAAAAAGTCGCATAAGCGATATAATCTATTGCATGCAAGAATTATCCAAGTATGCAGTCGGAATAGATATCGGTACAACGACTGCTCGTTGCGTAATTGGGCATATCGATGGAACGACCGGTGTGCCGACGATTGTCGGTGTGGGCTCGGCGCCCAACAGCGGTATGCGTAAAGGCACTGTCGTTAATTTGGACGGTCCAGCTCAGGCAATCGACGACGCGCTTGGAGAAGCCGAACGCATGAGCGGTTATCAAGTCGATATCGCTACTATCAGCATCAACGGGTCGCATATCCTCAGCACTCACGCGGACGGCATGATAGCGGTCGGCAGTGCTACTCACGAAATAAATTCCGAAGATATCATGCGTATCGAAGAAGTAGCGACCTTGGGTAAAGTTCCGGCTAATCGCGAAATACTCGAAGTCGTTCCGCACGCTTATAAACTGGACGGTCAAGATAACATCAAAAACCCGACCGGTATGACCGGCACGCGCCTAGAGATAGATGCACATGTCGTGTCTGTGTTGGCGCCTCATCTTGCAAATCTGCAAAAGGCGGCCGAGATAGCCAAAGTAACACCTCGTTCAATAATTGTTGCCGGTGTGGCAGCCGCACGTGCGGTACTTTCCGAACAACAGATTGAAAACGGCGTCGTTTTGATTGATATCGGCGGCGCGACGACCAACGTGTCCGTTTACGAGGAAGGTGATTTGCAATATACGGGCGTTATTCCTATCGGCGGCATCAATATCACCAACGATTTAGCAATCGGATTAAAGACAGATCCTGAAGTAGCCGAAAAACTGAAAATAGAACACGCGTCAGCTGTGCGCCGCGAAGCATCCGGCGTTAGTATGGATGTCGGCGGCAGTATCCATAGTTTCAAGACGTCGGAAATCGATGAAATTGTCGAGGCCCGTTTGGAAGAAATCTTTGAAGCGATTAACCGAGAACTCATCAGAGCCGGTCGGGCCGGCAAATTGCCGAACGGAGCGGTCTTGACCGGAGGTACAGCTAATCTGAAAGGAATAACCGAATATGCTAAAGAAGCTTTGGGGCTGGCGGCTCGCGTTGGTGTACCTACGGGCTACGGCGGAGTCGCCGATGATATCGACAAGCCGCAGTATGCGACCGTAATCGGTCTGATGCTGACGGACGCCGATTCCGGTGGCGCGGCAAAACGCAACACCGACGCTAAGGGCAAGACGGGTTTATCGGGCGGATTTGGACAGTTGACTAAATTTTTTGGTCGGTTTAGGACATAGCGTTTTTACATTCAAGTGATATACTAGATAATAGTAAAAATATTGGAGATGAACAGATATAATGCCTGAGATAACACCAAGCGATATACAAACGTTTGCCAGCATAAAGGTAGTAGGCGTCGGCGGGGCCGGCGGCTCGGCAATCAACCGCATGAAAGACGCCGGCCTTACCGGTGTACAATTCATCGCTATGAACACTGACGCGCAAGCTTTACACAACAGCAAAGCCGATGTCAAAATCCATTTAGGAAAGAGCACGACCAGCGGGCTGGGTGCAGGCGCCGATCCGAATGTAGGTGAAGCCGCCGCTAACGAAACGCGCGATGAAATTCGCGAAGCTTTGACCGGCGCTGACATGGCTTTTGTCACTATCGGAGCGGGTGGCGGTACCGGCAGCGGGGCAGGCTACATCGTGGCCGAGATTGCCCGCGAACTAGGTGTTCTAGTCGTTGGCGTTGCTACTAAACCTTTCAGTTTTGAGGGTGAAAAACGCCGCAAGAATGCCGAATGGGCTATTTCGCAGCTTGGCCGCAATGTCGATACTTTGATTACGATTCCGAATGACCGCTTGCTGCAAACTATCGATCGACGCACGCCTTTATTAGAAACTTTCAAGATCGCCGATGACGTTTTGCGTCAGGGTGTGCAGGGAATTTCCGAACTCATCACCGAACACGGACTGATTAACCTGGACTTTGCCGACGTCAAAGCTATCATGAGCAATGCTGGATCAGCTTTGATGGGAATCGGCCGTGCTAGCGGTGACAACAGGGCCGCCCAAGCCGCCCAACAAGCCATCGAGTCGCCATTGATTGAAGTTTCAATCGACGGAGCTAAGGGAGTACTGTTCAATGTAACCGGCGGATACGACATGAGTATGAGCGAAATCCAAGAAGCTGCCGAAATTATAACCAGTGCTGTTTCACCGGATGCCAACATTATCTTCGGCGCGACCCTAAAAGCCGACATCGAAGACGAGCTGATAATCACGGTTATCGCGACCGGTTTTGACTCGGCATATTTCCAAGCTCAGAATCCGGCTGTAATAGAGAACCCGTCCGACCAGCCAACTTCACAGTTGACTGACGAGACGGTAGGTAAAATCGATCTAAATCTTGATCATAGTGAAACTTCCAATATGTTTGCCGAAGAAAACCACAATAATATCTGGAACCAACCCGCCGAGGATGACGAAGAATCCGATATGCCGGCCTTCCTGCGCAGGCGCAAAAAGCACAAAAAATCTGACGACAAGGATAAATAATCTTTTATGCCAAAGTTCAATATTGGCGACAGCCGGGTAATAGAGTCGCGCGAGGTAAGTGACGGCATCACGATTCGGCGCCGTCGGGAAGCCCCGGACGGCACCAGGTTTACGACGTACGAACGCATCGAAAAACCAAACCTAGCAGTCATTAAAAAAAGCGGCGTCAGGGAGTTATTTGATCGCGATAAATTGGCTATCGCTATCAAGCGTTCGGTCGGTAAATTCTTTTCTTCGGAAGTCGAGGTCGAAGAAATGATATCTAAAATCGAAGACGACGTTTATGCGATTGGAGACAGCGAGGTCACATCAAAACAGATAGGCGACATCGTTCTGGACGAACTTGCTATGCGCAATGAAGTTGCCTACGTGAGGTTTGCCAGCGTTTATCACAAATTTAAAACCTTGGATGACTTCGTGAAGATTTTAGAACAACGCCGCGGCAAAAAGGCTAATCCGTAATGAAAGTCGTCGTCGTATACAAGGACGAAACCGACTACGCCCGAACGGTGACAGATTATTTACGCGATTTCAAAAGCCAGACGGGACACGAACTGGAGACACTTGACCCCGAAACGCCTGGCGGCATACAATTTTGCGAGACTTATGACATTATGGGATGGCCAACTATCATCGCGACCAGTGACGACGGTGCCGTCCAAAAAATTTGGCGCGGGCTGCCTTTACCAACCATTTTGGAGCTAAGCTATTATGTTCAATAACATCAAACTTTTTTTCACTCATAAAGATAAAAACCTGCGTGATAACCGGTGGATCTTTGCTAGTATGCTGGTCGGCGCAATCATCAGTCTGTTTGCGGCTTTTACTTTATCAGTCGAAGCCGTGCAGCTTGCTGCCAACCCCGCCGCAAAGTTCTCTTGTAGTATCAACTCGATTATCGATTGCGCGAAGGTCGCCAAGACGTCTTGGGCAATGTTATTCGGTTTTCCTAACGCCTTTATAGGTATGATGACTGAACCAGTTGTCATTACTGTCGCCGTGGCGGGCTTAGCAGGCGTTAAATTCCCTCGCAAATTTATGTTCGCGGCGCAGATGGGCTATACGATGGGCTTTTTGTTCGCGCTCTTTTTAACCTCGATCAGCCTGTTTGTTATCGGCACGATGTGCCCGTGGTGCATGACGGTGACACTAGCGACGATATTCGTATTTTTCTCGATGACAAGATATAATATCCGCGAAGAAAATTTGTATCTGCCGAAAAAGTATTCCAAAAAAGCCAAACTATTCGTCAAAAAAGACTACGACAAATTGGCAATGGCTTCGTTGGTATTCTTATTGCTAGCCACGATTATCGTCAAATACGGCAGCAGTGGTCTGTTCGGTTGATAGCCGATAAATTGGAAGATTTGCGGATGCAGGCTATTCCGCTTGCAACTATCTAGATAACAGATTATAATAACAAAATGAACACTCTCTTTTTAGTAAAAGAGATAAGCGGCTATCAACCGCGAACGTTCTCGGGAAGAAACCCAGCACCTTTCAGCCATAGTATAATCGTCTTATGCATTACGTGTATTTACTCTATAGTAGAACAAAGCGTGAATATTACATTGGTGAGACGAGTGACTTACGAAGACGATTTTCTGAGCATAACGAAGGTAAAACGTTTTCAACAAGAGGCGGAATCCCTTGGGAAGTCGTATATTATGAAGCATATCAATCCAAGCAGGCAGCTCAAGTACGTGAAAGGAGGCTTAAATATTATGGCAAAGGCCTCTCACAACTTAAGCGTAGAATTGGCTTGGATGAATGGCTGAAAAGTGCTGGGTAGTAAAACCCGGCGTAACCGGCGCGGCAGACCGGACAAAATAAGCGCTAAAAGAATCACTTCTTTTGGAAGTCAGATGGTACCATCCTGTAAACTACGGGATTCTGACAGACAAAAGTAGTGATTTTTATTTTGAAAGGAGACAAGAATATGAAATTCAAAGCGAATAGTCGACGACGAGCAATTGAATACGAAAAAGACCTAGTCAAGCAGTGGAAAAAGAACAGGACTTTCGAAAAATCAGTCGCCATGCGGCCGATCGATAATTCATATGTATTTTATGACGGTCCGCCGTTTATTACCGGCGTACCTCATCACGGGACGCTATTGTCTAGTGTCGTTAAGGACGTTGTGCCTCGCTACCAAACGATGAAGGGCAAACGCGTTGAGCGTGTCTGGGGTTGGGATTGTCACGGATTGCCGGCTGAAAACTTTGTCGAGAAGAAGCTTGGCATTACAGATCGTCATGATATCGGAACTAAAATAAGCTTGGCGGACTACATTACGACCGCTCGAGAAAGCATGGTCGCTACCAGCGATTTGTGGGAAGATACGATTGATCGAATTGGTCGTTGGGTTGACTTCAAAGGTGCTTATAAAACCATGGATAAAGACTACATGGAGTCAGTTTGGTGGGCGTTCAAGAATTTGTACGAAAAAGGCAAAATCTATGAGGGTGAACGCGTACTTATGTACGACACCAAGTGGGCGACGCCGTTATCCAAAGCAGAGGTTACGATGGATGCTGGTGCATACGTCGAAGTCACTGACCCAAGCGTCTATGTAAAATTCAAACTGGAAGGTGAGAATAAATACATGCTGGCTTGGACAACCACACCATGGACGTTACCAGGCAATACGGCACTCGCAATTAACAATGATATTAATTATGCAGAGGTTGAGGTTGACGGCGAGCGATATATTATCGCTGAAAATGTCATTGACAAGGTGTTAACGGATGAAAAACACAACATATTGAACAATAAAGTTATTCATACAATCAAGGGAAAAGATTTAGCCGGCAAGTCATACGAACCGCTGTTTGGTGACCGCGGTGTTGGCGCGCACAAAATTTGGGCGGCAGATTTCGTAACGACTGAATCGGGCACAGGTATCGTTCATATTGCACCGGCTTATGGTGAAGACGACTTCAACTTAGCTACTGTAAATAAGATCCCTGTCGTTCACGTGTTGGATGAATATGGTAAATTTACTGAAACCGAGTGGCAAGGTCAGGATGTTTGGGAAACAAACAAGATTATCGCCAAGACTTTGTTAGAATACGGCACGGTCTGGAAAATCGAGTATATCCGCCACGAATACCCTCATAATCCTCGCACCGGTAACCGCCTGATGTATCGCGCGCATCCCAGCTGGTTTATGGATATAGACAGCCAGCGAACCGAAATGCTGGAACAAAATACTGAACATATCAATTGGTTCCCGCCTCATATTAAACATGGCCGCTTCGAAAATACTATCGAGCAGGCCCCAGATTGGAATCTGTCGCGCGATCGTTTTTGGGCGACAGCCATGCCTGTTTGGAAGGGTGTCGATAAGGACGGTAAAGAACACGTCAAAGTTATTGGTAGTTACGCCGAACTGAAGGAACTTAGCGGCGTCGAACTAGAGGATTATCATCGTCCATGGATAGACGAGGTAGCTTTTGATATCGACGGCGTTCATTTTACGCGCTTAGACAAAGTTATGGACTGTTGGTTTGAAAGCGGCAGTATGCCTTTTGCGCAATTCCATTATCCTTTTGAGAACGTTGAAAAGTTCGAGCAAAATTTCCCTGGTGATTTTATTGTCGAATACGTCGGTCAAGTCAGGGCCTGGTTTTATTACGTTCACGCTGTCAATGTCGGTCTATTCGGCCACAACGCTTTTAAAAATGTCATCGTAACAGGCAACGTCGGCGGCAATGATGGCCGCAAGATGAGTAAAAGTTATGGCAATTATACCGATCCTAACGAGTTGATGGATAAGTTTTCGGCCGACAGCCTGCGCTTTTTGTTTCTGTCCAGCCCGCTATTAAACGGTGAAGATTTTAGCCTTCAGGACAAGGAAGTCGGTGACATAGCTCGTAAACTCAGCATGGTCTGGAATATGTTCGACTTCTTTACTATGTACGCCGAAGTCGATAAATGGGAATTCAAGGGTGACTTGTGCGATCCGACCGAATCGTTGGAAAATCCGCTGGACATTTGGGTTGTCAGCCGAGTTCATCAGCTGACCGATGAAGTCGAGAAGCATATGGACGCCTACGACATCCCAAGCGCTGTCAAGCCGATTTTGCCGTTTATCGAGGATGCCAGTAATTGGTACGTCAGGCGTTCGCGTCGTCGTTTTTGGAAGAGCGGGGACGATACCGATAAGAACAATGCATATAAGACTTTACACTACGTTTTAGTTAGACTGTCGATGATACTCGCGCCGTTCACGCCGTTTTTGGCAGAAGAGCTGTACCAGAAATTAACAGGGGATGAGAGCGTCCATCTACTAGATTGGCCGGAAGCCGGGCGTGTCAACGAACTGGTCGTCAGCGACATGGAAAAAGTGCGTGAATATGTAAATCAGGGACTAAGTATCCGTGCCAAGGAACACATCAAAGTTCGTCAGCCTCTATCCGGCGTCACCGTGCCGTCGTTGGGCCAGTTTGTCGATTTTGCCGACATCCTAAGTGAAGAATTGAATGTCAAAGAAGTGAAAATTGGCAAAGAATATAAACTTGATTTGAAAATCACGCCGGAACTGAAAAGCGAAGGTATTGCTCGCGAAGTCATCCGTCACATCCAGGCCGCTCGCAAAGATGCAGGTCTGAATGTCGACGACCGCATCGAACTCGCACTTACCACTGATAATATCGAACTGAAACAGGCAATAGATGAACATGCCAAAGTAATAACCGGTGAGACATTGGCTGTACAGCTGTCAGATAGCTGTTCAAAAAAATATTCTGCGACTGTCAAAATTGAAGGTGCCAGTTTGACTATTTCGCTGCAAAAAGCATAACCTCAATAGCCTTAAACGTGTTAAAATAACACTAAATAAGGAATATTAGATATGGAGACGGACCCAACTCCAATTCAACCGCCAGCCCAGCCGCCGTCACGACCGCAGCAACCGCAGCCCGTGTCTCCAACTCAACTGCCACAGCCCCCGCTGCGACCAACACCGGTTCCTACGGTTCAACAAATACTTCAAATGTCGAAGCAGGCGAAACAATCTAATCCAGCCAATCAACCTCCGCAACAACCGCAACCTGCGCCTCAGGCGGCTCCGACTCCGATTCCAATAACCCAACTGCCGCCAAACCCGCAGCCGCCGCTGCGATCAGCCCCGACTTCTCATAAAACTCAGCCAACCGTTCAGTCGGCGCAGCCAAAACAGCATCCAATTCCAGTCTCAACTCAGCCAAAACAAGAAACCGAACTTACTCCGCTGCAGAAAAGATTGCTAGAGAAAATTAAAGACAATACCGCCGCTAAAAAGAAAAAAAAGCGGGCTATTCTTGGTATCGTTTTTTTGGTAGGTGTTGCTGCCGCGAGCTACGGCGGTTGGTCATTTTATCAAAAATCAACGGCTATCGTGCATAAATACACGAGCACATCGAAACTTTCAAAGGCTGCCTTAGCGGAATCCAATGCCAGTGACGTTTTGGCATATGTCCAAGAATACTTCAAGGAAAAAGGCTATTATCCTTCGTCCGCGGCTGATTTTGTAAGTTCTTCGACCAATAAACTGCCGTCCGATATCAAAATCGTGACGAAAAGCTCGGAATTGAATAGTACGAACGGTGATTCAGCTATCCTTTGGGAATGCGTGGCCACCTGTGATAACACTACCGGCGGCAGAATTTCATATTGGGACTTTAAAACCAACGCCGTATCAACTGACACACAATATTTTGGAACGGCCAAAGAAACTTCAACTTTCGTCAGTGCTTCTGTGACCGATGAAAGCCCAACGCCGACTTCGACTCCAACTCCAACCAAGACACCAACGCCAACTCCGACACCTTCGCCGACGAAGTCGGGTAGCACGCCGACACCGACGACGACAAAACCCACGCCGACACCGACAAACCAGAACACCAATACGGCTGCATTAATCTCACAGCGTGACACGACACGTAAAAACGATCTGTCAGAGGCAATATCAGAAGTAATCAGTTATCAGAGCGCTCACAGAGGGGCATTGCCGACAAATTGGGCAACATTCGAAGCCAACTATTTGATAATCGCGGGAAATGACCCATTCATCGACCCTCTAGGTGCCGGATCTGCCAATCCTTCGGCTACCAGTTATGTGTTTACGTCAGGTCGTGGCAGCAGTTTGAATAGTTCTTTCTCTAGTAGCACTCGAAATATAATGTATTACGACACCGGTTATATCTGTCAAAGTTCTAGCGGCAGCATTACAAAATCCAGTTCCAAGAGGGTAGCGCTGCGCATGTATCTGGAAGCCGGCGGCCATTACTGCTTGAATAATTAACTCCGTGTGTCTTATATACTTGCATTTTAATCAAGTTTATGCTTAAATAGAAGTATAAGGAAATAAAAATACAAACATGTCGCT
>CAZEGB010000017.1:0-1433 GCA_964511655.1 uncultured Saccharimonas sp. (SeqCode)
CACTAAAGTTTCGGGCGTTTTCCATCGCCGAAGAAGCGCCGTTCAAATCACTTTTGATTTGCGTCGTAATAGCATTTCTTTCCCAGTTGTCATAAGTCACATATGTTATCGCCGCCATGATTGTCATCATAACGATAACAATCATGAGTTCCACTATAGTAAAACCTGATTTTATATTGTTTATTTTCAAGATGAATTTATCATTGCGCATATGCTTAAGATTATAGTTCATTGATATAAGTTAAGACAAGCCGGGTTTTGGCCGGTCCGACGATAGCCGCAATCTCAGCTTCGGAAGCAAGCTTGAGACCGCGGATACTACCAAATTTCCTAATCAGTTTCGAGCGGGTTTTTGGGCCGATACCAGGGATTTCTTCAAGCAGGCTCGATGTCTGTTTTTTTAGTTTTAGCGTCGAATGATAGCTAACTGCAAACCTATGCGATTCGTCACGGATACGTTGAAAAAGTTTAATTATATGTGCAGACTTCGGCAAGTCCAACACGCAAAATTTATCCGAGTATGTCACACGTCCGCCGAGTTTGACTAATTTATTGCTGTTTATTACGACATCCCTTGCGATAATTTGCTCTTCTTTTTTAGCAAAAGAAACAAACGGTATGTCATTCTGACCGCGTTCATCGCGTGCTTTGATAGCCGCCTCAAGTTGACCCTTGCCGCCGTCAATCAATACGAAATCGGGTTTGCCCCAATTCTTCAAATTGTTTTGACTAAAACGCCTGAATATCACTTCTTTCATGTTTTTATAATCATCATTTTTTTCAATGCTCATCTTGAATTTTCGGTATTGTCGCCTATCGCTAACACCGTTTCTAAAAACAACCATACTAGCGACAACGTTCGTTCCGCTAGCATGCGAGATATCATAGCCCTCGATCCGGACCGGAATCTTCTTCAAACCGAATAAATCAGCCAGGTCTCTTAACGCTTCGTCTTTACTGATATCTATAAATTCTTTATCACCGAACATAATCCGCCTTTTTAATTCACGCAGATCATTGAGTTTATTACGCAGCAATGCCGCCGTCTCAAAGTCTTGTCTATCAGCAGCCCTCTTCATTTCAATTTCGAGATCATTAATCAGCACTTTCCGATTGCCTTTGATATAGCTGATTAGCTTTCGTAAATTTGCCTTATACTCGTCGCTGGTCATACCGGCTGGAGACAATCCCAGATGAGCATCCAAATCCGACTTAAATTCGCCGTTATGCGCTTTCGTGTAATAAGGAAATATTCTACGCAGATAGCGCAATGCTTTCTTGACTGCGAAGCCGTTATAATACGGTCCAAAATATTCCGCGCCGTCATCGACTGGGTTGCGGGTGAAGCTGACAAAAGGCCAATCATTTTTCATGTCAATCCGGACAAATAATAGCGATTTGTCGTCGCGTAATAGTATGTTATATCGCGGCAT
>CAZEGB010000017.1:1533-23726 GCA_964511655.1 uncultured Saccharimonas sp. (SeqCode)
AAGGTGCACCGAAAAAGGAAAATAAATGAACAGTCAAAATACAGCAAAGCAGACGATCAAATATTTATTTGACCTCTGGAAGTTGTCGCCAGTTTTGACCTGGTCTATGGTCGGTATTTCCGCACTGATCACTGCTGTTTCGACGACAGTTGCGCCGCTTTTCATTTCCAAACTACTTAACCAGATCAGTGGCGGCAACGTTACGCTAGATAACAGTATAGGGTTACTGGTGGGCTACGCATTAATCGAGTTCTTTACCGGAGTCGTTGGTTATCGCGTTGTCATAGCAATGGCATATTACTCGGAAAGCAAAATGCAGGCAACGGTCGCAAGACGCACACTGGAGTACTTGGCTAAAAAAAGCCTTGGCTATCACGCCAACCGTATGAGCGGCGGCATAGTGTCAGACTCAAATAAACTTAACGGTTCAATTGAGCGTTTTTGGGACATGATTACCTTTAATGCCGTCCAGATAGCCGCTACTGTCATATCGGTATGCATTGCTCTTAGCTTCATATTATGGCAATACGCCTTGGGGTTATCGATCCTTTCAGTTGCTGCCGTAATAATCATCGTCAAGGCGCAAAATGCCATTGCTCCGGTCAGTGAAGCTAATTCAAGAAAGTGGAGCGCAATGACCGCATACTTCGCTGATGTTATCGGTAACATCTCGGCCGTCAAAGCCTTTGCAGGTGAAAAAGCCGAGCTAAGAAACTATCAGAAAAAGATTGACGTCTGGCGCAAATCTATGTTCAAAGAGATGAAGTATGTGCTTATTTTGACCGGTACTTTCGGAACCATTATGTCAACAATGAAAATCCTCGCCTTTGCAGTAGCAATAATCGCTATCGAAAAACATGCAGTAAACGTCGGTTCGATATATTTGATTCTCGTCTACACTATGGACGTAGTCCATCAGCTATGGCAAGTTTCCAATGTCACTAGGACATATATCCGCATCGTCGGCGACGCTAGTCCGATGGTTGAGACATTGAATGAGCAACTCGAAATCAAAGACCCGATTAATCCTTCTGATTTCAAGGTACCGCAAGGCAAAGTCGAACTCCGTGGCGTGAACTTTACCCACGAAGAGAACGACGAAGCATTATTTGAGAATTTCTCACTTACAATAACACCGGGTGAACATATTGGGTTGGTCGGAAAATCTGGTTCCGGCAAAACTAGTCTTGCTAGGTTATTACTTCGATTCAGCGATATCGAAAGCGGAATAATCTCAATAGACGGACAAGATATTTCTTCAGTAACTCAGAACGATCTGCGCCGTTCTATCGCATTCGTGGCTCAAGAACCGATTTTGTTTCATCGTTCAATAAGAGAAAATATAGCTTACGGAAAACATAACGCGACCGACGATGAAATTATTAGTGCCGCCGAAAAAGCAAACGCTTTGGAATTTATCAGTAAATTACCTAAAAAATTCGATACTGTAGTCGGCGAGAGGGGCGTCAAGCTTAGCGGCGGTCAGCGCCAACGCATAGCTATAGCTCGCGCCATTCTCAAAGACGCAAAGATATTAGTGCTTGACGAAGCGACATCGGCGCTCGACAGTGAAAGCGAAAAACTGATCCAGGATGCTTTGACAAAACTAATGAAAAATCGAACCAGTATCGTTATTGCCCATCGTTTGTCGACGATTTCCCGCCTAGATCGCATCGTCGTACTTGATGACGGTAAAATAATCGAGCAGGGTACTCATGATGAACTGCTGGCAAATAACGGGACTTACGCCAAGTTATGGCAACACCAATCCGGCGGTTTTATTGAAGGATAAGAAAACTCCGCATTCTGCGGAGTTTTCTATTAACACTACTCTGTTGTTATTTGTTAGTTTCGGCTTCTGCAGCTTTTGATTCGCCCTCGCCCTGAGATGCGGCTTCTTCACCGCCATGCTCTGACTCTACTTCAGCCTCAACCTCGGCTTCACCGCCAGCTGCTTCATTAGCAGCTTGCAAAGCACTTGGTTCATAAACGTTGGCGATGACAAGTTCCATATCCTGATCAATGTCATCGAATTCAACACCTTCAGGCAATTTGATGTCGCTGACCATCAGCCTGTCGTCAACTTCGGTCAAATCCAAAATCGATAATTCTAATGATTTCGGCAAATCGGCCGGTTTCGCCTTGATCTCGATACTATCAAGCGCCTGCAAAACTACTAATCCGGCTCTCTCAGCCTTGCTCTCACCCTGCCCAACCAACACGATTGGCACTTCGGTAGTAATAATGTCGTTCTGCTTGATGGTATGAAAAGAAACGTGACGCAATGCGTGTTTTACGGGATCAAAATCAATGCTTTTGATTATGGCAAGTTTCTTTTTGCCATCAATGACCAGATTAATGGGAGTGTGTCTACCCACGGCTCGTACAGCTTTGGCCGTTTCGATCAGTGGCGATTGTGCAGTCATCGGTTTTGACTTTCCGCCATAAACAACACTGGGTACGAATCCGTCTTCGCGGATCTTAGCAACTTTCTTACCCACCACCGTTCGTTCTTTTAATTTCAATGAAATATCGTTCACCTCTTCTATCCTATCTCAGTCGTTATTAGTAACTGCTACTTAATAGTATAACATTTAGGAGTGCCTCCGTGGTAGAATAATTAGGTATGATACCTGGATTTGACCTTATGCAGTTTGCGGCTGACTTTGGGCCGCTAGCGGCACTTATTATCGTTATAATTATTATTTTTTCTGAGAACGGATTATTAATCGGCTTCTTTTTACCCGGCGATAGTATACTATTTACCACCGGTGTCCTAGTACAAGGCACAAAGCTCGTAAAACTTGATTTTGACATTAATTTAGTAGTGTTATTGCTGTTTATTGCCGCCGTTACCGGCGCTAGTGTAGGCTACGCTTTTGGTAAAAAAATCGGCCCTCGTTTATTCAAAAGACCGGATTCACTGTTATTTCGACAGGAAAATGTCGTTAAGGCCCAGGAGTTTTACGACAAATACGGAGGTAAAACCATTATCATCGCCAGGTTTGTACCGATAGTTAGAACATTTGTTCCGTTAATTGCCGGCATCGCCAAGATGGAATATAAAACATTCATGCTATTTAATATCCTTGGCGGCATACTATGGACGGTTGGCGTGACATATACCGGCTATTTCGTAGGCGCATGGTTGACAAAAATAGGGGTCGACGTAGATATGGTTCTGTTGCCGATTATCGCGTTGATTCTAATCGTTTCGATCATGCCTGCCGTATACGAGCTATTAAAAGACGGCGACCAAAGAAAAGCGATCGTCAAAACCGCCAAAGACCAGTTGCAAAGAATCGGCAAGAAAAAGAAATAGGCAAGAAAAGATGTCGCTTTCTATTATTGAAAATCCACCCAAAGCCGCATGGACATCAAAACGATGCTACGTATACGCGATTTTTAGTTTTCTTGTAGGCTCAGCTATATTCGCCTGCGCATATATCGGCATGCACGAACACTCAGGAATTGGAACTTTTAATCAACCAACATTGGACTGGATTGTCAAAAATCGCCAACCAGAAATTACGAACATTATGAAATTTATCACTATGACAGCCAGCCCGCTCATATTGATTGTTTTCACTTGTATCGTCGCGGCAATTTGGGCAGCTTTAAACCGCGAAATTTGGCGACCGATTCTATTATTCGGTGCGACTGGCTTGGCTGCAGCTACTTCGATAATATTGAAAATAGTAATCGGTAATGGACGCCCGCCCGTCGAAGATATGATTAAACCTTTTGAAACCGACTATTCATTCCCGTCCGGCCATACAATCGGGACAGTCGTCCTGTTGCTCGTCATAAGTTACCTGGTGTGCTCGCGCCGACCTACTAGCCTTAGACTTTTTATCTGTGGCGTTATCACCACTTTAGGCATTACGATAATCGCCGGCAGCCGGTTGTATTTGGGCTATCACTGGGTTACTGACGTTGTTGCTTCGATAGGACTGGGACTTATTATTCTTGCAATAGCCATCATCATCGACAGAATAGTCGTGAGTAAGTTCGGAGATTAAAGTATTTTACTAAGGTATTGTCCGGTTGAAGAACCTTCAACCCTGGCTATTTCTTCTGGTGTACCCTTGGCAATAATGCTACCGCCGCCTAAACCGCCCTCGGGTCCCATATCAATTACATAATCAGCCGTTTTGATGACATCCAGATTATGTTCGATTACTATCATACTGTTGCCGCCCTCGACCAATTTTTGTAACAGAACCAGAAGTCGCTTGACATCGGCACTGTGCAGCCCGGTCGTCGGTTCGTCCAGAATATACAGAGTCTTGCCGGTCGCACGTCTGGATAATTCGGTCGCCAGTTTGATTCGCTGGGCTTCGCCGCCGCTGAATGTCGTAGCAGGCTGTCCCAGCCGGATATAACCAAGACCAGCCTCTACTAACGTATCTAGCTTTTTGGCAACTGCAGGAATATTCTCGAAAAACTTGGCAGCTTGTTCAACCGTCATTTCCAGCACGTCGCTAATTGAGACCCCTTTGTATTTGATTTCGAGCGCTTCACGGTTGTATCGCTTGCCTTTACAAACATCACAAGTAACGTATACGTCAGGTAGAAAGTGCATTTCGATCTTGATGACACCGTCCCCCTGACAATTTTCGCAGCGGCCGCCCTTGACATTAAAGCTGAATCGACCGGATTTATAACCGCGGATATTTGCTTCCGGCGTGGAGGCAAATAGTTCACGAATCTGAGTAAAAACGCCCGTATACGTCGCCGGATTCGAACGAGGCGTTCGGCCAATGGCGGATTGATCGATGACGATAACTTTATCCAAAAGATTAACGCCTTCGACGTTGTCATGCGCACCAGGTACTGCGTGCGAACGATGCAAACGGGCAGACAATTCTTTGGCTAAAATATCGTTCACAAGTGTAGATTTACCACTGCCGCTTACTCCTGTAACGGCCGTAATGACTCCCAAAGGGAAAGTAACATCGATATTTTTAAGATTGTTTTCGCGAGCGCCGCGCACGATAATCTGGCGGTCCTTGGTTATCTGCCGGCGCCTTTTCGGCGTATCAATCTTTTCGATGCCACTCAGGTAACGGCCGGTTATACTGTCAATATTCGCTGCGACCTCATCAGGTGTGCCGGACGCTACGATATTGCCGCCAGCGACTCCGGCGCCGGGACCGATATCCAACAGAAAATCGGCGCTTTTTATCGTATCGGTATCATGCTCGACGACAATAACCGTATTCCCCAAATCACGAAGATGTTTCAAAGTACCAATCAAACGATTGTTATCACGTTGATGTAATCCGATTGACGGCTCATCTAGAACGTACAAGACGCCTTGTAACCCGGAACCTATTTGGGTCGCTAAACGGATTCGCTGCGCCTCGCCGCCCGACAAAGTATTGGCGGCGCGCCCCAGTTCCAAGTAATTCAAGCCTACGTTGTTCATAAAGTTCAACCTGGCGATAATTTCCTTGATAATTTGTTGTGCGATGAACGATTCCTGCTCGTTCAGTTTCAGATTATTCTGGAACAAGTCCAAAGCATCATTGATACCCAAATTACATATATCCATGATATTCAAGCCATGAATCGTCACCGCCAAGACGACTGGTTTCAGCCTAGCACCCTTGCAGACATGACACTGTCGTTCACGCATAAACCTTTCGATATCACGTCGAATAAAATCGCTGTCAGTTTCTTTGTATCTGCGCTCCAAATTAGGAATCACACCTTCATAGGTAGTATCATACATTCGTCCGCTGCCCAATTCGACAGCATATTTCTGAGTTCCGGTGCCGTACAATATTTTGTTCAAATCGTTTTCGGACAAATCCTTGACTGGCGTGCGGACACTAAATCCGTTAGTCTCGGCGACTTCGGCCAAGCGCTTCATATACCAGGCATCACTGTTGACGCGATTATATGGACGAATAGCTCCTTCGGATATAGTAAGATTGGGATTAAATACCAAGTCGGGATCAATTTCCATTCGATTACCCAATCCCGTACAAACCGGACAGGCGCCTTGCGGAGCATTAAAACTGAACAGTCTGGGTTCTAGCTCGGGTATTTCCTCATTCGGATGATCCAAGCAAGCATACCTTTGGCTGTACGCATTCAGAGTATTATCGTCCGCATCAAGTGTTTCGACGATTCCGCCGGCGATATCAAGCGCCTGCTCGACATCTTGAGTCAACCGCCCCAATACTTCAGCTGACATCACGATTCGATCGATTACAATTTCGATATCGTGTTTGTAGTTTTTATCGAGTTCGGGAAATTCATCCAAAGCATAAATAATTCCGTCGACCCGTGCCCTTGCAAATCCTAATCGGCTGTATTGTTCGGGAACGTGCGCGAATTCACCTTTTTTGCTTTTTACGATCGGCGCCAGAATCATTAGTTTCGATCCCGTCGGCAATTTCATGATTTCATCTATGATAGTTTCGGACGTCCGGCGAGTCACAGGTTTATTACATATCGGACAGTGCGGAATACCAATGCGTGCGAATAACAAACGCAGGTAATCGTAAATTTCAGTTACCGTCGCGACAGTACTGCGCGGATTGCGGCTGGTCGATTTTTGGTCGATACTGATAGCCGGGCTGAGGCCTTCGATGTAATCGACGTCCGGTTTTTCCATTAGCCCCAAAAATTGGCGGGCATAACTGGATAAACTTTCGACATAGCGACGCTGCCCTTCAGCGTATATAGTATCGAATGCGAGGCTTGATTTACCCGAACCAGAGAGTCCCGTAATAACAACGAATTTATCACGCGGTATTTCCACGCTGACGTTTTTCAAGTTGTGCTCGCGAGCACCGACGACCTTAATCACCTCTGACATAACCAGATTATTATACGCTATTTTGTCGCTTTTTTCCAGTCCCGCGTAACCACAAAGAAAAAGCCGCGGACAACTCCGCGGCAAATATTGGGTCTGATTTATTCTGTAGGTAAAAGTTGGTACATGCTGCGCAGGATTGATTTTTTGGTTTCCAAATCCAGATCTTGAGATAATTTATAAATTATCTCACCTTCACGCACGGTGGTCATATTAGCGAGCTCTTTATGGCGACGATCTTTACACCTTATAGTGGCCTTAATTTTCGTCTTACTGCCCGAAATGGCGTTTCTTGAAAGACTGCTTAATTCTTCGAAGGTAATATTAGGATCGTCCAGCCTTGGTAACATCAACTCATCATATTTAATCAGGGATTCTTCCTTGACGGTACTCCCGCTCGGAGCAAATCTGTATACCCTTTCGAATTCTTCTGCCGTTTTGGCTGAATAAAAATCTCTCCAGGATAATCTTTTCCGTTTAGATCTGACAGCTCTCTGTAAAGCTGGGTCCGTGGGTTCCAGATCATCCAAAGCATAGACCTCTTCAAGTGTGTTGGCAACTTCCAGATCGGCAAGAAATTTCAGCTTCCACTTGTCACTGGCTTTTTGGCGCTCACCATCATAGATACGAATAATGTACCCGACGTGATCAATTTCCGACAAAGTGTTTGCGGATTCGACCATACTAGAAATTATTGCGCTACGCTTGACAATCGCTGCGTTGCTAACTTCGCTTCCAGCTTTTGATAAGTTAATTACTCTGTCGATTTGTTCTAAAATCTGAGCATGTTCAATTCTTTGCCATAGTTCCTCGTCTGGAACCCCGAAAATATTTTCGAGACATTCAACAGACTCACCGGTAATTAACGACAGTTCTTCCAGCTTTCTCATAACAATAGCACCACCTTCTAAATATTTTTGAGACTAAACTAAAAAACGAGGTCGTAATAGCATAACCATCCGATTACTTAAAAATAAATCAGGTTATAAAGGAACATTTAATATATTCAACGGTCTGGTTTGAACCAAAAACCGAATTACTAAATAACCAATCCAATATACGACATAAAATAGATATCTTGCAAGCTCAAGCGTTTACATGACAGCTTAAAGCAACGTTTGACATATATTGCTTATGATTGTATACGTAAGTTGATTTTAGTATAATTATGGCGAATTATGAAGCAGACAATCGCCATCATTTTGAATATCACCAGCGCAATGATTATTGCTGATGCGTTAGGTATCGGTTATAAATTGATGGTTTTTCTGTTCATCGGCGCCGTGCCCTTCACGGATGTCGTATTACCTTCATCTCAAATGCTTGCTCTGATGCTAGCCCTCATGATTATCGTAATCGCCCGGGTTTCCTATCCTTTTGTCAAGAAATACAGCTTGAAATATTTGGCTCAAACCAAATTACCAACAAAACGACTTAGCCGCGTATAGATTATTTTATTCAGCCGGCAGAATACTTTCAGCCCAAAGATGCAGTTCATTCAAGATGAAAAGCTTGGCCTCGTCGGTATAAATTCTTGACAGTTTTTGCAGTGAGTCTGCAAACGACGGCAAGACAGCCTTGATATATTCAACTCGCCATTTTTCCCAGGATTCGGCTTCAGATTGAGAAAGGCTTTTCGGATAATTTCGAGCTTTGTAGTGTAGTAATAGTTCGGGTAAGCGTTCGTCGGTAAAATCAGGGTGTAAATCAACGAGCTCACGTTCGGAAGAATTTCTGACCATTTCAGTTCTCATCTTGTCGATATCGGGCAAAAACGAATCGTATAATTGAGCCTCCGGATAGGGCGATTTTTTATACCCTTCAAAGTTTTCATACAAAGTCCTGATATTTTCCGCAAAACCCGGGGCAGAAAGTAATATTTTCATATGTTTATCTATGGTTGCTTGGTCAAGCGAAACCCTCTTCCAGCCGTCTTCTTGCGACAGAACCCCCAGTGGAGCGACCGCCGGAACACGGTTGTATTGTAATTCTTTGACCGGTAATTTGATAAAATCATCAGCTTGCCGTTCGTCCCAACTGGCAAATAACTTTTTGGCAAGCTCCTTGGAATTAAGCGTGACTAGCTGAGTCGGGTCGTAACGTAAATCATAAACCACGACATTGCCGTTCTTGCCGGCCGTCAGAGGAAAGGCTATTGTCGCTTTATTATGTATCGAGTCATATCTGCCGCTGACATAAACGAACGGCTTTTTATCGTCCAGATTGACCAGTTTTTTAACCTCGTTTTTGTCGCGCATTTTGAAAAGATATTCAAATAATTGCGGCTGCTTTTCGCGAATCAACCTAGTTACTGATACTAGCGCCTCTACATCACTGAGAGCATCGTGAGCCTTGTAATGCCCGATATTATTGACGCCACTAATAAGTTCCAGCCTATTGGTCGGGTTGCCGTCTTCGTCGACCGGCCATTTAATACCGTCCGGCCTGAGTGCCCTGGTCATTCTGACGACGTCCAGTATGTCCCATCGTGACCGGCCATCTTTCCAACTCCATTCATATGGATCATAGAAATTACGCCAAAACAGATATCGAATAAATTCGTCGTCAAATCGGATATTATTAAAACCAACTACGACAGTATCGGGAGTAAATATTTCGTCCGATAAAATTCGGCAAAACTCGGCTTCACTGTAACCTTCCTCGATAGTTCGTTGCGGCGTAATACCTGTAACCATCAGCGCTTCAGGACTGGGCAATACGTCTTCCGTAATTTTGACGAGCATATTAACCGGTTCACCGATTTGGATCAAATTCAAATCGGTCCTAAGCCCTGCAAACTGCATAATACGCGATTCACGCGGATTCAAACCGCTGGTCTCTAGATCGTAGAAGAATAAAGTCTTTGCCATTTAAGCCAATTATATAGCATCCCAGATAACTGGCATAATCGTCTCAAAATCTCAACAGCAATTAACACTATTCATTACACATTATGTCCGGCCGGGCATAATGTGTAATGAGATTGTGAATCGTTATACTACGCTACGATAAGTTATTGCTAAGTTATTGTTTATTGTTCCAAAAAGGTAAAGCCGTTACCGGCAATACGCACTATACTGTTGCCAGTAGCTCCTTTGCGCTGGAGTTCGTGCGATATACCCATTTTTTTCATAATATCACGCAGACGATTGACGCCATCGTAATTATCAAAGTTGGTCCGGAGCGCAAATCTCTCAATTTTTTCACCTGTCACCAAGTAAAACTGTCCCCTTTCGTCATCGATTTTTTCAACCTTCCAAGATTCGGCCAATTTTTCTTTGCCTAGTGATATCGTTTGATATTCTTCAGGTACTTCTTCCGGAGCAAGGTCTTTTTGACGAGATTCAATGACTTTTTGGCGAAGCGCCCGCAATACTTCGGTTAAACCAATGTGAGCACTCGAAGAGATCGCAAAAACTGGCGTGTCACCGGCAACGGACTTTACGGCGTCGACCTGCATCTTGATAATATCGTCATCAAGTCCTTCGATTTTTGTGATCGCAATAATTTCGGGAAGATCCGTCAAATCAACGCTGTAACTGGCAAGTTCGGAACGGATAGTCTGATAAGCCTTGGCGATGTCATCCGTATAAGCGTCAATCAAATGTAAAAGTACCGCCGTCCGTTCGACATGGCGCAAAAATGCCGTGCCTAGCCCCTTGCCCTTACTGGCGCCTTCTATTAATCCCGGAATATCCGCGATCAGCAAGCTGCCGTCGTCAATATCAGCCACTCCAAGATTAGGAGTCAGTGTCGTGAATGCATAGTCAGCGATTTCCGGCCGTGCATTACTGACTACCGATAGGAGTGTCGATTTGCCGGCGTTCGGAAATCCTATCAAGCCGACGTCTGCTAATAATTTCAGCTCGAGTTCCGCTTCGAATACTTCGCCTGGTTCACCTTTTTCAGCCATGCGCGGAGTCTGACGGACAGAACTTTTAAAATGAGCGTTGCCAAAACCGCCTTTTCCGCCCCTTGCAACGACCGCTTCCTGACTGGCTTCGGTCAAATCGGCAATGATTTCGTTTTTCTTACGGACGATCGTGCCGACTGGCACTTTAACGTAAAGTGTTTCACCGGAAGCACCGTGGCGATCGCGTTTTGAACCGTTCTCGCCCGGCTTGCCTTTGAGTTCTGGTTTGTAACGAAAATCTACTAAAGTGTTAAGATTGTCAGTCGCGACAAAAATAACATCACCGCCATCACCGCCATCACCGCCATCCGGACCGCCTTTGTCTACAAATTTCTCATGACGAAAACTGACAGCTCCGTCGCCGCCCTTGCCTGCTGCTATTAATACTTTGGCGGTATCGACAAACATATTAGAATTTATTATAACAAAATCGCCCCTGGATTAACAGGGGCGATTATAAATCGATATCAAGAATTAGTGGATGTATAGATATTGACCGACGTTGCCGGCAGGAACGATACGACCGGAAACTATATTAAACCCGCCTCCGTAAACATAGGCATTCATCTCACTGATACTAAGATCGCCGTTAGGAAGAACATTTTCAACGATTCCGACGTGCCCTGAATCTTGGATGACCGCGCCGATACTTGGAGTACCGTTAACAGTCAGACCGGCTTGCCTTGCGTACCAAGCCCATGAACCAGCGTTACCCCAATTCGTACCAACCGGCAATCCAAGCTGTACACGTCTGTTATAGGAATAACAAGTACAGTTTCCGTAAGCGTACGAAGGACATGGGCCTGTTCCGGATGCGATATACCAAGTTCTTCCGCCAAAACCTGCGCCGACGCCTGCATATACAAAATACGTAACCGGGGCAACATAGCCTGGACGCTCTTCGTTTGGCAATATTCCGCTTCGTAAAATAATCTGAACACCGGGAGTCAACCCGCCAACGTCAAGGTCGTTGTATAACACCAACAGATTCTTGTCGACTTTGTATCTACTGGCAATTGAGTCAATCGTGTCACCGTCTTTGACGGTATATAAAACGCCGTCGACAGGCAAAATTTTTAATACCGTGTCCGTAATTATATTATCGGATGTTAGATCGTTCGCCCATTTGATAGTTTGTTTTGAAATACTAAATTTAGCAGCCAAACTATCAATCGTATCTTCTGCCTTGACGGTATAGTTTATTACTTTTCTATTGGCTTCGCTAGATTCAATAATTTGAGGTTTAGTGACACTGGCGGTATCTGATTGCAAGAATTCATTTTTTGCAACCGCAGACACGGCCATGCTCGATACAGAATTGGCAATCGGCAGATTTGTCGTCTCGGCTACATCAGCCGCAACAGTCGTTGCCACTATGTTATCTACGGATGTTTGATCAATTTCAGAAATCATGGTGCTGTTCGCAGCATTCTTAGTCACCAAAGTTTTTTTCGGTTCGCGATAGCCAACCGATACGGCAGTAACGATCAATGCAAAAACGCTAATATATATAGCGACGGTCGATAACTTGATTTTCGCCATCGATTTACGACGGCGTTTAGCTGGTGATTGCTGTGTATTAGCAGCAGTTGATACCTGAGGCTTGCTCATAGTAATCTGATTACGAATAATCGTTCTCCTGCCGCTTGTATTACTACAAGGGCTTTACCTTACTCTGTCTTTCTTCTCGCAACAGAACGGGGCACACGTCGACCTTTATATTAATTAATATTAGTTCTTAGTTTCTGCGCCCGTACGACATTTGTCGGCAAGCTCATTGATGATTTTAACCCCACTACTCGCAAAATCAGGCCTCATAAGGCCAAACTAGTAGATAAAATCACTAATGTGCTGATGATTATTGTACCAACTATTGCATTAAGTGTCAATTTATGGCGTAGCACAAGCTTCTTTGCAGAAATTGACGATATTCGCCTGATGTTCGGCGTCTGTATGGGCAAAATACAACCTACCGTCGCTGTCGCTCAAAAAATATAAATAATCCGTACTGGCCGGTTGTGCTACTGCCATCAGAGCCGAAAAACCGGGTACCGATATCGGTCCGGGCGGCAAACCGGTATAGCGACGGGTATTATAGGGCGAATCAAGATTAGGATCACGCGCAATGCCAGTTTTATCGGCGATATACTGGTAGGTGACGTCCGAACCCAAAGCCATACCAATACTCAAACGCGAATAGAATACCTGGGCAACCTTTTTCTGGTCGTCAGCACTATTCGCTTCGCGCTGAACAATCGATGCTAGCGTAATACCCTCGAATAGACTCAGTCCATGGCTTTGGAAGCTCTCTATTAATTTATTATCCTTGACCACTTTATAAAACTGATCGAGGGTGCCGTCAAAAATATCTTCTACGGTAGCACCGGAGTTATAATTATATGTCTCACCATAAATATATCCTTCTAAATCCGAACCAGCCGGTTTGCCGACAAAAATAGGGCTTTGATAGGTTTTCTTCAGTGCTGCTGATATTTCCTGATCCGAATAGCCAGCATTTTTCAATATCGTGGTAACATCGTATTTTTTCTTGCTATCCGTCTTGTCAACGAGCGTCGCGCCGGGATAGAAAGTAATATTAAACCTGTCGACCGAGCCATTTGTCAGGTGCTTGACTATCTGCGGCGTCGTTTCGGAAGCAGATAAATGATATGTCCCGGCTTGAAGCAGATTGTTTTTGCCAAGCAGCCGTACGTAAATATCAAAAGCAAAAGCCGACCGGATAATTGATTGACTTTCAAGCTCCTTACTGATTTGACCGGACGTACTGTTTTTTGCGATTATTACTTTTTGAAATTGACCGGTTTTATCATTTACGGGCCCAAGCTGAATGTTATACCAAATAATCACACCGCCCGCAGCAACCAGAATAATCGCAATTAATATGGCGACAACCCATAACACGATTTTGCGATCAAAACGTTTTTGCGACAATAAACCGCTTGGTTGACCATCAATCGGCTGTAGTTGAAGTTTCGGTTTGATCTCTTTATTAGCTGGTTCATCAGGCATAATTTGCCTCGATATAATCCTGCAAAATAATCGCTGCTGCCTCGGCATCAATATCAGCCTTGGAATATGGCCGGTTATAATCAGCAAGCCGTTTTTCGGCAATTACGCTCGTCAGCGACTCGTCCTGAAACACGATTTTTGAGGCTATGCCCGTAAGACTTTTAGTAAATTCCTCGACGTATTTGGTTTGAGCGGTAGGTTCACCGGCTTGGTTGCGCGGGTATCCAATCACTAAGATATCTGTATTTTCCCTAGTTACAATTTCGGCTATTGCATTGATTTCGTTGCCGTCGACTTCTATCGTCTCGTAGGGTACGGCAATGCGTATCGAACTGTCACCAACGGCCACGCCGATGCGCTTTTCGCCCACGTCCAGACATACGATATAAGTTGATTTAGACATTTTGGACTACGAATTGAACATCGATCTTATTAATGTCGTTAGGCACCGCCGTCACCCAAAAGTAAGAGTATTTTATATCGACATTTGTTACGTCTTTAATACTTTCGATGATCGCCTGGACGTCGCCGTAACGTTTACCTTTAGCCTGTTCTTTGATTGATTTTTTATCGATATTCGGACCGATTTTGCCGGTGGCATTGACATTGACAGTAGCAACCTGATCGGTTTTCAAATAGCCTGACAGCTTGGCGTTGTCGATACCGTCCTTGTATACGATTTGGGTATTTTTATCATCTATCTGTTTGCCAATGGCGTATTTCAAGTAAGCATCCAATTCCGACCTTGCAATAGCCGTCATCGAGAATGTCGTTAATGATGTAAGTTTAGCTTTTCCGGTCGCTTCGGCGCCAAGAGCAGGAACCGACACACCGGCAGCATGATCGACATTGAAACTATCAGCGATAACAAATTCACCGCCGGTAAACTGTTTGATAAGTTGCTGCTTGACGCTTTCGCTGGACAAATCTGCCAAAGCTTGGCTGGCCTTTTGTATATCCGCCGCGCTGACAACAGTAGTCATTTCGGTAGTGCCGCCGCTTGTGGCCGTACCATAAGCCGTTACGCCGCTAATGCTTGAATTATAATCGCCTTCATCCAAGTTGTACTCAGTACCCGGATTAGCGGCGGTGATATCTATATTTACATTCCCAACGTTCACTGGGTAATTATGGATGTATGTAGTTGCTGGCACATCAACAGCTTGTGTCGTAACGAAACTATAACCATCCTTTGTAAATATTGTGCCAGCAGCAATACTAAGCGAGTCTCCTTCAGATGTGTAATTATACAAGGTCAACGTGCCGGTCGCTTTGTCACCGACATTCTTTTGGCCGGTCGCCGTAAACTCAACACTGACTTCTTTTTTTATTTGCTTTGCGACCGTTTGAACAGTATCCTTGGTTACGTCGGTCGCCGTCGTAGGAGCGCCCAGTATTAACGTCTTGCTGACCTGAGCGTCAGACGTTTTAGCAGTAACGATTATCGTTGCGGCTGGCGCATAGCCGAAAGCCCACACCAGAAAAGCGACGAGCAGTACTCCAGCGACACCGCCCAAGAATAATTTTTTGCGAAATTTCGAGAAATCAGGTACTTTGACACTGCTTTTTGAAAAGGCAGTCTTGGATGATTTAGGCTCTTCTTCTTCGATATTGATGGTTTCGATGGCTTCATCTACTTCGTCTTTTGGTTTTGTGTCAGCAGTTTTTGCATGTTCGCCGACAGGTAGTTGGGCACCTTCAATCACATCTTCGCCGTCATCAATTTCAAGCGCGGCTATTTCGGCGATTTCGGGCTTGCTTTGCAGGTTTTTAGCAATCGGAATCCTTGACATGGCAGTTAATGCGATCAATGCCTTGTTATTAGTAACAATGACTAACCTTTTGTGACTATTTTCAGCGATTCTAGCCAGCAGTTTCAAATTGACGGCACTCTGCAATACCCCGATCCTCTTTGGCGGAACTAGCGCTACGATCCTTTCCTTACTGGCTTTGATCTTGCCAATTATCGCCGTAATGTCGTCTTCAACATCAATGTATATAACGTCTTTGTTCACGCCGTTACAATTCCTTCCCCGAATCTAACTTTGCTCGTAGACACGAACCATAATACAAATTTAGCGTAACGTTGAAACATTTCTGAAATAATTATAATGGGGTTCATATTTTAAGAATCCGATTCAGTTTATCTTTGATTGAGTCGCCGTCACTGCTACCAATCATCGTGTCATAGCCGACCCTAAGTAGGCCCATGGCAGTTATGAATGTATGGTCGGATACAGCGCCCGTAGTGTCGGTAATGCCGACGACCTCTGACGGTTTAATGTAGTGAACGGTCGGTTTTTTAGTGAACGGCAAATCCTTATGCCAATCACTTTGCTTCAAAGTGTCTACCAGCCTAGTCAGGCTGGCGCCGCCGCCGCAAAGCAAAATACGGTTCGGCAAATGATCGGCTGATTCGAATTCGCTGAGTGCCAGTTCTACTCCGGTAATCCAAACTTCCAGAGTTTTATCAATTGCCGCGTTGACGTCTTTGACGACACTAGGCTTAATCTGGCTATGCTCAATGTTCACTTTCAATTTCTCGGCAGCATCATACGATAAGTCCAATTCACTAGCAATAGTCCGCGTAAAGCTGCGGCCGCCGATACCGAACATTTTCGTACCTTCGACACCGCCATCATTAACTACCGCGATATCGGTCGTACCACCGCCGACGTCAACTAAGATCGCCGTGAAACTGCTATTAGCATCATTACCAAGCACACTGCGGCTAACGGCGAAAGGTTCGGCCGCAACGGCCAATAGTTCTAGTGATAATTCTTCGGCCACTCGTTCCAATGCTCCGATATGCACCATCGGCGCGAATGCCGTGTATATCTGAACCGCCACGTCATGCCCCTGAAAACCAATCGGGTTACTAACTTTATAACCGTCAATATGAATACTGACTAACGCACTGTTGACCAGTTTAATCTCGACGTCGGCGTTTCCGGTTTCAAGCGCGATTTGCTTTTGAGCTTTGCCCTGGGCGCGCTCTTGAACTTTTTCGATAATAAATTCCATTTCGGCCGCGTTTAGGGGTCGGTCTGGTTGCGGACGTCGATAGCGGATAGTATTCGTTACGCCTTTGACCAGTTCGCCGGCGATACCGATCACGACGCGTTTGGCTTGCAGTTTGGCTTGATCCTCGGCTTCGGACAGAGCCTGTTCGCAGTTGCGAACAACGCCTGAAATATCGGCGATTGCACCGGAGTTCATGTCGCTGAATTCTTGACGACAACGGCCAACACCGACAATTTCCAATTTTTCGCCGTCGATTTTGGCAACCAAGGCTTTTACAAATTCGGTGCCTATATCAAGCGCAACGATATAATCGTCCGTTGATTTTTCTTTGGCTATTTTTTTCAATTTTTCAAATACCATAGACATACTCCATTATATAACAACCAAGCTTATGGTCATACGAAATACTAAAATGTAGTATTAAATTAAATACTATTTAGCACCGAGAGGTTAATAGAATAAGGTTTTACAGCATTATATAAAACTGTTTTCCCGCCGGTTTTTAAATTTACTAACATTAATTTAGGGGTGTAGCTTGATTCGGGTATGGAATGTGTCGCGACGATGACATTATTTTCGTCATAAGGTCCAAATACGCGCTCAACCTCTTCATATTTTGTATCATCACCGCTAACCATCAAATAGTTTACATAACAGCTGCCGTCCATATGATCTACTGTGCGACCATTGCATGACGTCGTTTCTTGTTTTTGATATACAATACTAGAATCGCTATATTTTACGAAAAAGTGACTTTGGACATCCGCCCATCTACCGGATAAGACAGTACTTTGGTTAGAATTATCGATATTGGCGATAATAATTCTCACGACCTCACTATTGCGGTCGTAGGTGTTGTAAAGTATCTTGCTGCCATCATAAGAGAATTCAATCTGAGATACGTTTGAAATACTTGATTTAGATAATATCTCATTTTTACCGCTTGCAATATCGTATGTCCAAGTTTCGTATATATCATCGTCTTCCTCAATGTCTTTAAGATATGCGATTTTTGAGCTCCCCGGCACCCAGCTTACAGCCGTTTCAATAGGTAACTTGACTGATTTTCCGGATTCTAAAGAATACAAATACACCCCATCAACATTGGGCCCAGATGGCTTCACTTCGCCCAAAAGATACACCAGTTGAATACGGTATACTAGAAATTTTGTATCCGGCGACCAACTGATCAAATATGAGTGATGCGCTTTTCCGGTAGTGTCAGGCTGATTAATTTTAGTAGAATTTGTACCGTCGTATATATATACTTCACGGTTTTTTACGTATGCCACTTTACTGAAATCAAAAGAGTTTAATGGAGTTTCTACCCCCGCCCCAAGTCCCCCGTAGCCCGATGACAAGTTATCGTCAATCTTTTTAACATTCTTAGTCTTGATATTAACTCCGTATAGTGAACCGTTGTCTTCAAAATATATATTTTCAGCTAGAGTTATTTTATCTATCGAAGCGGCGGTCTGAGAATCATTCGCATTACTCTTACTATCTACACTATGCAAACTGCTTACTCCGTCATTTTGCTCATTGCTTTTTGATTGCATCGAAACCCAAAATTTATATCCAACACCACTAATAATAACCAAAAATGTAATAACAATAATGATTTCTACGATTGAGAAGCCTAATCGAAATAATTTCTTCATTTTGTACTTTCAAAAATTCTTTGTTTAGTCTTGTTTGTACGAATAATACAACAATGAATTCATTAGTACAATGATTCGATCAAGCTATGACGGCTTTGATACGGCGGACACCGGCCGAGCTGGCCTCTTCTTTGGCAATTTTGAATTTCTTAGCTCCGCCGTCAGCGGATTCGGCTAGTTCACCGGTATGTTTGACATGCGGTCCGCCGCAAATTTCCAAACTGAATGGTTTTTCTTCACCGTCGGCTTTCATGGAATATACTTTGACGCGCTCGCCGTATTTATCGCCGAACTCACCGTAGGCGCCTATGGCGCGTGCCTCGGACAGTGGGTATTCCGTGCAAGTTACTGTCAAATCTTTTTCGATTTGTTCGTTGACGATATCTTCGATTTGCCTTAATTTATCGGCTGGGACTTTTTCGGGATACGAAAAGTCAAATCGTAAGCGCTCTTCGGTAATGTTGCTACCGCGCTGAGCCACGTCTTTACCCAGGACGATGCGCATCGCCTGCCCCATCAAGTGCGCCGCCGTATGATACTTGATTTGCATTTCACCCTGGCCTTCTAGGCCACCCTTGAATACACCTTTGGTCGCCGTTCGGCTGCGTTCGCGTTGTTCCTGCATGTTTTTGTCAAAAATCTCTCTCCAAGATTTATTCACTGCTATATCGCGTATCTCGGCTTCTTCTATCGCCAGCTCGGGCGGAAATCCGTAAGTATCGTATAACACGAAAACGTCTTCGCCGGTTAGTTCAAGGCCTGCTTTTTTCATTCTTTCGATTTTATTAATCCCGCTCCTGAGAGTATGGCGGAATAATTTTTCTTCTCTAACTAAAACGTTAACGACTTCGTCGCGTTTTTCAGCCACTTCAGGATAATCGACTGCGTACAAATCGGCAATCACCGGCACGATTTCTTGCAAGAAATTCTGTTCGATACCCAAATCAAAAGCAAAACGGATAGCTCGGCGAATATGCCGGCGCATGACGTAGCCTTGTTCTTTATTGCTGGGAACGACGCCGTCAACCGCTAGGAATGCCGCTCCGCGCAAATGATCGGCAATCACGCGCATACTTTCGGTATGTGATTCGTATTTTTTACCGCTTAAAATCTGCAGCTTTTCGACAATCGGCCAAAGCAGACTGATTTTAAAGATGTCAGGACTATCGATTTTGGCCGCCGCGATACGCTCTAAACCGCCGCCGAAATCGACATTCTTGTTTTTGAGCGGTTCAAAACTGCCGTCTTCTAACCGGCGATATTGCATAAATACTTGGTTGCCGATTTCCATGAACTGGCCGCTATCGCTGGCCGGATGAGCCAGGCCGTAACTCTCATTGTGATTTTGCGGACCAAAATCGTAAAAGACTTCGCTGTCCGGACCGCATGGATCGCCGATTGGCGTTTTATCCAACCCGCCGCCGCGCGACCACCAGTTTTCTTTGTCGTCGTAAAAGAATATTCGTTCGCCCGGTTTGATACCGCGTTTGTCACCGTCTGACTGACTGCCGATTTCGACGATTTTGGCTTCGATGCCTTTTTCCGCAAAAACTTTTTGCCAAATACCGGCCGCCTCGTCGTCACGCGGAATACCGTGCTTTTCATCGCCGATAAATACTGTTACGTAAATCTTGTTCGGGTCAAGGCCGACTTTTTCAGTCAAAAATTCAAAGAACCAACGAATTTGCTGTTCTTTGAAATAATCGCCCAGGCTCCAGTTGCCTAGCATTTCAAAGAAAGTCGTGTGCCGATTATCGCCGACGTCTTCGGTGTCTTGCGCCCGAAAACAGGTTTGGCTGTCGGCAAGTCTGACACCTTGAGGGTGCTTTTCGCCTAATAAATATGGCAAGAGCGGTTGCATGCCGCTGCCGGTAAATAATGTCGTCGGATCGTTGTCCGGCACTAGTTTTGCGCGCAGGATAATGGCGTGTCCGCGTTCTTTAAAAAATTTCAAATACTCGTTTCTAATTTGCTGAGCGTTCATCCCGTTAGAGTTTCTCCTGTCTATTCATTAGTTTGATAGTAAGATTAGCTATGTATTCAATTCTATTCGTCCCGCGAGTAAACTTAAAATTCTAACAGGATTCATATCTGTTGATTATAACAAATCGCTTTCAAATAAGCTAAAAAATAACCCCGCGAATGCGGGGTTTATAAATCATAAATTAATTACTGTAACCTATTTCGGCAGAGAAAACCTCGCCGCGGTGGCGAGGTTATTAAAAAGGGTTTTCGAATAAATACGTATTCATTATCGAAGCCTAAGCTTCCCTTCTGACACGATTAGTCGTGACCGGGAATAATTGCCTAGTTCTACCAGGCGTCCTTCAAATCTTTCCAGATTTTCCGGCGTCCAGTCAGCGGCTGAAATGTCGTCATTGATTGTGCTCAAAGACTTGAGCATTCTTAGCGCGAAACTTCGCACTCCTGCTCTTTCGCTTTTGCTCACAAACGACAAATCTTCAAAGTACAATGATTTCATCACTTGCCGGACTTCACTAATCTCAAAGAAGAGTTTATCGAAGCCCATGGCGGTACTCGATGCTGCCATTTTGTTCGCCCCCTTTTTAATCGTTTTCGGTGACAACAGAAACTTTTGTTTTTGGTTTTTGTTTTGTCTAACCTACTAACTGTGCAAATCTCTTTGACGAATCAATGAGATTTGACTTTAGCGTACCATATCAATTGTTATTTGTCAACATGGTAACGGTTAGTGTCAAACTATAACCCCGCCGCCGAGGCAGATTTCACCGTCGTAAATCACCGCTGATTGGCCTGGGGCGATGGCACGCTGAGGATCTTCAAGTTTCAATGTGATGTTATCGTCATTAAAATCTAATTTGGCGTCTATCAGCGGCGCGCGGTGACGAACGCGGACTTGATATTTGCCGCTTACAGGCGCTTGATTGATCCAATGGATGTCAGTCAATGTGATTTCATTTTTCCAAAGCGCGTCATCGTTCAAATCGGTCGTAACATAAACTTCATTTTTATCCATGTCCTTATCAATCACATAAAAAGGCAGTCCTCCGCCGACATCCAGACCGTGACGTTGGCCAAGCGTATAAAATATCGCGCCATCATGTCTGCCTAAAACTTTACCCGACTGCTTATCTATAATATCGCCCGGTCTTGAGTCGACGTACTGAGTCAAAAAATCCCTGATTCCGACCTGCCCGACAAAACAAATCCCTTGAGAATCTTTTTTTGACGCCGTTGCCAGCCCTCGTTCGGCCGCCATTTTGCGCACTTCGGGTTTGGTATATTCGCCAATCGGAAACAATGTTTTCTCAAGCGCCTCGCCGGTCACGCGGTACAGAAAATAAGTTTGGTCCTTGTTCTTATCAACCGCTTGCAGCAGTAATCCATCACGTACTCTGGCATAATGGCCGGTCGCTATCATATCGGCGCCATCCTCTAAAGCGGCTTCTAAAAACAGTTTGAATTTAACTTCCTGATTGCACATGATATCAGGATTCGGCGTCCGGCCGTTTTTATATTCCGAAATCATATAATCGACGACCTTGTGCTTGTATTCGTTTTCAAAATCAAAGACTTTAAAATCGATACCTAGCTTAACGGCCACACGTTTGGCATCAGCCAAGTCATCGGCCCAAGGACACTTTACACCGGGCAAATCGGCAGTCCAGTTTTTCATATAAACACCGGTAACAATGTAACCTTGCTCGACTAATAGCGCGGTGGCCAAGCTGGAGTCGACTCCACCGCTCATTCC
>CAZEGB010000018.1:0-22834 GCA_964511655.1 uncultured Saccharimonas sp. (SeqCode)
GTCGGAATGTTTTCGATTGTCTTTTCGGGCGCTCTTAGAGGGTTGCTTACGACGCCTTTTGATAAAATCATGCCGCCGCGCGGGCCGCGTAGCGTTTTGTGAGTAGTCGTTGTTATGACGTGGAAACCGTAATCGAACGGGTTTTTGGCTACGCCAGCCGCAATCAATCCGGCAATATGTGCCATATCGGCCATCAACAAAGCACCGACTTCGTTGCCTATTTTGGCAAATTTTGCGTAGTCAAGCTCTCTTGGATAAGCACTGAATCCGGCCAAAATAATTTTCGGTTTATGTTTTAGTGCTAGTTCTCTTAGATTATCGTAATCTATCTCGCCTGTTGAGCTGTCTTTCATCTTGTAACGGATAAATTTATATATCTGAGCGCTGCGAGTAACTGGTGCGCCGTGCGTCAGGTGCCCGCCGTGGCCCAAATCCATCGCCAGCACCGTATCACCCGGGTCCAGCCAAGCATGATACACAGCCTCATTAGCCGGCGCACCGGAATGGGCCTGGACATTTGCATGATCGGCCTTAAAAAGTTTCTTTGCGCGGTCTATCGCCAGTTGTTCAACCTGATCCGTGTAGTCCTGACCGCCGTAATAGCGCTTCCCTGGATAGCCTTCGGAGTATTTGTTGGTAAACACACTGCCTAATGCATTCAGTACGTCACGGCTAACGTAATTTTCACTGGGAATAAGTTCGAGTCCTTCACGTTGCCGATTTTCTTCGCCCGCAATCAGTTTTGCTACTTGTTTGTCATGCATATTTAATCCTCCTGCCCTATCCTCTGTATAATTATAAACATTACATCAGTAAATGTTAGTAAATATTACTACTCCCCCGATTATACCACCAAATGCCACCAACCTTCATTACACAATTGGCCTGGCCGGGCCAATTATGTAATATTTGTAAAATAATTTGTGCGCCTAAAACCTGGTATTTTATCCCCTGCCCGGTTGACCGTATATCATAGCTGATATATTATTGAACAAATGATAGATAACGACTACAAAGCAAAAATCGGCAAACTAATTCAAGAGACCAGACAATTCCGCGGCCTGACTCAAACCCAATTAGCCGAAGCTCTTGGTACCAGCCAGAGCGCCATAAACCGCATCGAAAAAGGCGGTCAAAATATCAGCCTTGAGATGTTGGCTCGCATCAGTGATGTTTTATCTAGCGAAATCATCAGCCTTAATAGGTCAGGTAAATTAAACTTTCGAATTAACGGTGGTAAGAGACTATCCGGTGAAATCGATGTTAAAACTAGCAAAAACGCAGCTGTCGGACTGCTTTGTGCCAGCCTGTTAAATCACGGCACGACAACTCTTCGTCACGTCGCCCGCATCGAAGAAGTCAATCGCATCATCGAAGTCTTGCAGAGTATCGGCGTGAAAGTCCGCTGGCTGAATGATAACAACGATTTGGAAATTACACCTCCAGCCAGATTGAAGCTGCAAAATATGGACGTCAACGCGGCCAAGCGTACTCGTTCGATAATAATGTTCTTAGGGCCTCTTCTGCATCAATACAAAGAGTTCAAATTGTCTTTTGCCGGCGGCTGTCATCTGGGTACGCGAACCGTCGAACCGCACATGACGGGCCTGGCACCGTTTGGGCTAAGCGTCGAAGCAAGCAGTGAATATTATCACGCCAACGTTCGTCCGAAACCTGTTACCCGCACTATTTTACTGACAGAACGCAGCGATACTGCGACTGAAAACGTAATCATGGCTGCGGCTCTTTATGACGGAACGGTTACGATCCGTAACGCCAGCCCTAATTACATGGTCCAAGATCTATGTTTTTTTCTGAAAAAACTAGGCGTCAAAATCGATGGAATCGGCACGACTACACTTGTGATCAAAGGCGTACGTAATATCAATCGTAATGTTGAATACTACCCCAGCGAAGATCCGATCGAGGCCATGAGCTTCATCGCGGCCGCTATCGTAACCGACTCTGAAATATCAATTAAACGTGCCCCGATAGAATTTATTGAAATCGAACTGGCAATCCTTGACAGCATGGGGCTGAATTACGAAATCAGTGAGGAATATAAAGCCCACAACGGTGAGACTCGCCTGGTGGATATTAAAATACTGCAGTCTAAATTACGCGCCCCGAAGGATAAGTTGCATTGTATGCCGTTTCCAGGCGTCAACATGGATAATTTGCCTTTTTTGGGTCTAATAGCGACCGTCGCGCACGGAAGAACTTTAGTTCACGACTGGTCATATGAAAACCGGGCAATTTATTTCACCGAACTTATCAAACTTAACGCCAACATCGAGCTGGTTGATCCGCACCGAGTATATATCACCGGACCGACCAAATGGAAACCAGCCGACATCATGACGCCGCCGGCTCTAAGGCCGTCGGTCGTCATATTGCTAGCTATGCTGGCAGCGCCCGGCCGTTCGATATTACGCGACGTCTACTCGATTAACCGCGGCTACGAAGATTTTGCTGCTAGATTGAATACGTTAGGTGCCGATATCGAGACCTTACGCGAAATTTAAAGGCCTCTTACAGAATAAGCCGCGGATTCAGAACGTGATTATTTTTGTTCCAAATTGATTAAAACCGACAAAGCGTAACAATAGTTACGTTGCGAAGGTTTTGGTCTTATTTGGGGCAAAAATAGCGCGTTATGGGCCGTGTGGTTATTTTGTAAGAGGCCTTAACCAAATGGGTTAAAACCCCTGGTCGAAGGTTCACTGAAATGCCTTCCGCCGTCATTCAAAACATTATGACGTTCTAACGACGGTCTTTTTGGCACGTTTACACCCTGCCCGTTCCGACTTCTAGCGGACGGTGACTGAAAATCAATAGCTTTTACCCTGCCGATGGCCGAGTGTTTATACTCATTTATGTACTGTCGGCTTGTTCCGGCTTGTTTCCGTTGAGAAAAAGGTATTTTACTGACAGCGCCCAACCCGTTACCGTTCGCCATTCGCGCTAGACCGTTGCTATGAGCATGCAGACCACTATTCCCGCTGACGATGTGTTTGTTTAAATCCAACATATTTTTATATTACTTTCATATCATATTATACAAAATGGTTTAAAAAATGTTATCCGCTGACAAGAATTTGATTGACTATCAACGAGTCCGTTTTGTCTTTTATCATGTTAAAGCTGCTCCTGGCATATATCATAATCTTTTCATCATCCTTGGGAACTTCAGCGAGTGCACTATCGGGCACATCGGGGATGCTCCAAATCTCATAGTTCGGTAATTTGCAATTCAACTCAGCACGGCAATATTCATAATCGCTACCGTCCATAAATATTATCAGATCCTGAGCTTCAATATCGGATTTAGTAGTTTGTACCCAAACTGGCGACAAATATTCAGTAATATTAGAATCCTGGGAAAGTCGGACCGTATATTCGCAAATCAACCCGTTCAAATTTCTTTCGGCCCTAACCCCGCTAGAACTTACCGTCAGGCCTGATATTTTTTTAGATTTTAGGTACGCCTCTGCTAAACGGCTTCGAAAAGTATTACCCGAACACACGAACTGAATTTTCATGACTCTGTAGCCTCTTTTAGCTCTTTCTTTAATTCTTTTTCTTCATCATCATTTAACATCTTTCTAACTTCCGATCCTAGACTGACATCCTGTATCTTGCCGCCGGGCACCAAATGATAGTGCAGATGATGTTTGACGCTTTTGTAGAGTACTTGACCGTCCCGCGCTAGGATAGTGCAATCGTTATGGCCCAATTTATCCAACGCCTTTATGCCGGTTACGACAAGGGCCATTATACATACGTTCTCATCCCATGAAAGGTCTTTGATATTTTCAATATGCCTTTTAGGAATCACCAGCAGATGATACTTATGATATGGAGCTTGGGCATAAGTCAGAATAGCGCCGTCGTTTTCAATCAAGATTCTGTGTCTGATACCATAACAAAATGGGCATTTGGTCACAGTTTTTAGAAAATCGCTGTATTTCATAATTTATATGCTTATTTTAACAGAAAAGAGGCCCTTAACGGCCTCTTTTTATGCAATTTTGGGGCGAACGATGGGAATTGAACCCACGACCCTCGGAACCACAACCCGATGCTCTAACCAACTGAGCTACGTTCGCCATTATGGTTGGACTTAGATATTGTAACAGATAAGGAGTGATATGAAAATACTTCCATGATATAATAACGAGGCACGCGGGCGTCGTATAATGGCTAATATACCTGCCTTCCAAGCAAGTGATGCGAGTTCGATTCTCGCCGCCCGCACCAAAGCATAAGCATGATAAAGAGACCTTACTAAGGGTCTTTTTAGTTTTGTGGCGGTGTATGTATTAAGTTGCTATTGCTTACAATTTCCTTATAATACAAAGTAATATGACAAAAACAAAAACGAACAATAATATACATCGGCCATTAGTTATAACTGGGTACACACTTTTTATATTACTTTTGATTGCGGTTCTTATCTCTACGACAATCCCGATGGGGATGATGCTGTTCAACCCAAGAGCACTTCACTATAATGTTGCGGTTCTCGCCGTGGCCTTAACTATCGGGGCGCTCCTTCCTTTTTTGGTGGGATACCTAATTGGCGATCGCTCTACTAAGTCTAAAAATAAAATAAACCATCATTTTAATGGCGTGCTTTTTGGCCTACTTGGGTATTGGACTATGACTCTATCTACGGTCTTTATAATGTTACCAGCGGAGCTGTTCGGAGATGATGTAAAAACAAGAGTAATAGTAGCGAATATCATTCCGACTATCATAACAGGGGCTATTGCTATTATTCTTGCGACGATGCACAACCGAAGTCGCCACGCGAAAGGTGATGTGATTGACTATAAGCCGTTCTCGCTAGTACTTATTGGTAGTATTGTCCTAATGGAGTTAAGTTCGATTGTGAATAATTTCGTTACAAATAGTGTAGGTTTTTATACATTTATTGGTCCTGCGGTTCTTCTCGTTCTCGGGCTGGCTGTGTATGTCTCATTAGGGGGGGCGAAGTTAACAACTTATGCTAAGGCTACTTGGACAGCCGTTTCTTTATCGGTTGCCTTTATGGCTTTATTCGTAACCTCGTTGCTGGCTCATGACGTTTCTAATTACTTTATCCCTTATCCCACTATGGAGACGCAAAGTGCGACGAGTATCATCGGAGCACTACTAGGAATTGCTGGGTGGTTAATTTATTGGATAAAACAAGTAAAGTTATTGAGGCTAAGTATAAATGGCAAAAAATAAACGAACAACCTTGTTGGTTGTTGGGGGAATAGTACTTCTTGTAGTGATCGCTATATGTATTGCGCTTAACGCAAAGCAAGTTCTGAGTGCTGTGGGTGTTTCTTCGAAGCCACCAGTATTTACATTTAACGAGTCTAGCACACAAGGCTGGTGGGCGGCTGAGAACTATAACAGTCAAGCGTCCATGGCTAAGGAAAAGGACTTCAAGGGCGACGAACCTATCGACAAATTATCTGTTGCGAGTATAAACGTATTCAAAGGTAAAAAAGGTGACAATGCAACAGCTTGCTTTGTAATGTTCTCGTATTACGATTACAAGACCGATATTGCTAAGTTGAAGGCTGAAAAGGATGCGGGCGTGACTCAGGGTGATTCGAAGTTTCAAAACGTTGGTGATCTGCAATCGAGTATTAGTACCCCCGACGGTATCAAGTCATTTACTTTAACAAAGTACGAGCTAAGTGGTCCTGGTACTGATAATTCTATGAAGGGAATGAGCTACGGGTGGGTCGAACTGAGTAAGGGATATATACAAGTAAGTGGTGTATGCCCGACTGCAACCGAATTAGACGATACGATTCAGATTTCAGAAGCCATATCACTCGTTAAGCAATAGTTGTTATACCGAGGTACTGTTGTGAAAGTTTTATTTCTTTTGCTATCTCAACAATAGCTTGATAGTATTTTGTTCTGAACATTTCAACTAGGGTGCACCAAATTAAAAACCGTATCTTTTTGATACGGTTTTTAATTTGGTCGCTAGCAACGAATTGAATTCGCATTGATGAGTAAAACGAATCAGATGCAAGTTCGTGAGGCAATTGAAACGAAAAAGTGTTCGCCGTTTGTCTAAACATTTTTTCGTAAACGACCGCCTTCTCGCCGCTCGCACCATTGTATTAAAATTTATATTTGCGTTATTATCCTACTTGTTTTAGTATTGTCATGAGGCTAACCAGGTAGTAATACCTGGTTAAATTTGAACCTCGACAAATTGAGAGGAAGTGTTTTTAGTGGAACTTATCGAAAGAACCCCGCAATCGAGGCTATTTGTAGCCATGGACGTAAACGACGAAGAAGGCTTCATGGAAATTGTAGAATCAATGAGGTTTATCGTCGGCGGATTCAAAATCGGACTCGAGGCCATATCGGCTTTCGGAATCCAACGTATCATCGAAGACTTTGGTGTACCGGCAAAAATGATATTCTATGACGGCAAATTTAACGATATCCCCAATACGGTTGGCAAAGCCGTCAGTGCGGTATCAAAATTAGGCGTCGGAATTATCAATGTCCATGCCAGTGCAGGTAAAGAAGCAATGAAGGCCGCTGTCGAAAACAGGGGCGATTCACGAATCTTTGCCGTATCGGTGTTAACGTCATTAGGGGACAGAGACGCCAAACATATTTTCGGCGGGTCAAGCGAGGAAGTTGTCAGGAGATTTGCCTTTGACGCATTGGAAAGCGAAGTTGACGGTTTGATATGCTCACCGCAAGAAGTCAAATTGATCAGAGAGTATGAAGATCTCGACACCCTGGAATTGATGACCCCCGGCGTCAGGCCGAAGTGGGCGGCCACAAATGACCAAGTAAGAGTGGCGACACCAGAAGAGGCAATCTACTTCGGATCAGATTTTTTGGTAATCGGCCGCCCTATTTTACAACCGACGGGCGGAATGACGCCAACCGAAGCGGCGATTTCAATCATCGAGGAAATCAAATCGGGGCTGAAACTTCGCAATTGGTGATAATAGTCACTGCAGTAAATAGTATTTCTTTCGAAAGGTGGGCTAATTCGTGCGAAACATCACGACGATGAACCAGGACGAAATTCTCGGAATCAGGCCAAACAGCATCAAAAGGATGCTTAGCCCTGAAGAAATCCTGCATATATTCAAAACCCTAGGCGCTTTTTGGTCGTACGACCGTGAGGCTGCCAAGAATGGCTTTGTCGGCATGCACGCCGAACTTAAATCCGGCCGTTGCAGCGACGGGTTTTTAAATTTCAAGGAAATTCTAAAGTACGAAAACATTCGGCAGATTTTTTCACACCAGATTATACTCAATATATTACGCCTGCTCCACAGTGACAACAAGCCGGATTACATTGCTGGTATACCGGACGGGGCAACTAGAATGGGCGAGGATATCTGCGAGGCGCTAAGCGTAAAAAACCTGAAGATGGCAAAAGCCAACGACAGGATACTGCCAACCGCTGATATAAAACCAGGTAGCATTATATTGCTTGTCGAAGATTTCTGCACACGCGGGACCGCCTTTATTAATGCGGTCGAAGGAATCAAATGGGCTCAACCCGACGCTGTCATTTTGCCGTTCTATCCCGTGATTATTAATCGCGGAGGCATGGGGAACATTTTCATTGAAGAACTAGGTAAATTTGATATTGTACCCCTAGTGAACCACAGGATAAACGACTGGGACCCAGGAGAATGCCCGCTGTGTAAATTAGGATCAGAACGAATCAAACCTAAAGTAAACGAAGAAAACTGGGTGAAAATCACCACCTCTCAAATAGCAGTTCAATAAGCCTTACGGCTCCTTTTATAGGAGCCGTAATTTAATTTGATTCGTTAGCCTTGATTTTTATTCCGCGGCTTCGGCTTTTTCAGCCTCTTCTTTGGTAACATGGACCGTACCATGAGGATGTTGCGGCGGCGCGTAAATCGAGTAAACCTTGAGCGCCATATCGCCGTTGCTAAGCAAATTATGCCAAGTCCCGGCCGGAACAATTATGGCATCGTTATTACTGGCGCGCCACGTTTGTAGTTCATTTTCAGAAGGCCCCATCGATACCAAGGCTTGACCCTGTTCGATTCGCAAAAACTGATCATGAGTATCGTGAACTTCTAGACCGATATCGTGCCCAGGCTCAATCGACATGACCGTAACCTGCAAGTTTTTTCCGGTCCAAAGAGTCGTCCGATAATTCGTATTAGTTATCGTACTTACTTCGATATTCGTGACTACCGGCTCTGGACCGTTGTCAATTATCTCTGCCATAATTTATTCCTCCTTATAACTCTATTATACGCTAAACTAATACTCTGTTGGTTAGCAGAAACTATTATTTCTGGGCGGATTTAATCGCCTCTTTGGTAGCCCTATAAACTTTGACTGTCCAATAAATCAGCCAAACTATCATTAGCCCGATTATCGAAAACAGCAGCGGCGTAGATAATCCCGTGTCCGACTTCATCGAAGCGGCGTTCATGCCGTATGTCATATAAGTGAATAGCAATCCTAGCCAAATAGACATACCGACCAGCATGATGCGAATCAATTCAAAAGCATGTTCGCGGTGTTTTTTATCCAAAGTAGTCAACCACATAGTCGTCGGAATGTCGGAGTACTGCGGTTTGTAATATAGGAAAACAAACATAGCGAGTATCAAAGTTTGCAAAAAAGGTATCATATAGACGTAAAAGATTGATTTATCCGCCCAATCATCCGCCTGGCCGCTTATCCCAAAATGGATAGGTATTACTTGCGGCAATTTACCCCAATAATAAATCGCGATAATCCAGCTGGTCAACGCTAGCAGTACCGCCATTGAAAAATATATTTTGTGTTGCACTTTCATGACAATCCCCCTTTAGATATACTATACGGTAAAGTCAACCCACTAGCAAAACTTATTATCTAATCTGTTATAATAGTTTTGTTACGCCCCGGTAGCTGAACCGTATCGAATGATGCGGCAGTGCTCGGTGATAAACAATTTATATATGCCCCGGTAGCTCCCTGTCATCCGACAGGGCCATATCGAATGATATGGCAGTGCCCAGTGAAGCGGTCAATTGATATTCAGCAGATTGCTCTATCCACTGAGATAATTATCTACCGGAAAATTAAGTTACAGTTTACAATTTAATTATGCCCCGGTAGCTCAGTGGATAGAGCAGAGGACTTCTAAGCCTAAGGTCGTTGGTCCGATTCCAACCCGGGGTACCAAAATATAATAACTAACCTCTTTGGTTAGTTATTATATTTTGATCCAGGGATGAATCTGATCAACGACTTTTTGTGGATACAAAAATAGTCGTTGGTCCGGCGCAGCGAATGAAACAAAAGAAAGCATCCGCAACCCAGCGGATATTTTCTTTTGTGAATGAGCGGAGGATGCTTGCAGATTTCCAACCCGGGGTACCAAATTATTAAGACCAGCATAAAAGCTGGTCTTAATAATTTGACTTTCCAGGTAGTCAAACCAACGACTTATTAAGACCTAGCGAAAAAGTAGCTTACTCTCCGGCTAACGACCGCCTCCCAGCCCTAGCTACTAATTTTGTTACACATAAGAAAATATTCTTAAACTGTTACAATATAAATATGAACTCGAAGCGTCCGGAAACAATCATTAATATCAGTCATTTTAAAATGAGTTTTGGGGATAGAACCGTTATCAAAGACCTTTCGTTTGATGTATATAAGGGCGAAGTTTTTGGGTTCTTGGGAAGTAACGGGTCCGGCAAGACTACTACGATTCGAGCTTTATTGGGCATATACCAACCGACCGCAGGAACACTTAACATCGGCGGCAAGCCATTTTCTATACCGTCATCGATAAAGCTTGGCTATTTACCAGAAGAAAGAGGCTTTTATAAAAATGAATCCGTAATCGACGTTATGGTATATTTTGGCCAATTAAAAGGCTTGTCAAAGAACGACGCAAAAAATCGAGCAGAAGCATATCTAGGAAGAGTTAACCTGATCGATAAATCAGCATACAAACTAAATAAATTATCCGGCGGGCAACAGCAAAAGATCCAGCTAGGTATTACTATCATGGATAATCCGGAGTTGTTAATATTAGACGAACCAACAAAGGGCTTTGACCCGGTAAATCGTCGTTTGTTGATGGATATAATCGAAGAACATCAGCAGGCTGGGGCTACCGTCATTTACGTGACACATCAAATGGAAGAAGTTGAAAGACTATGCGATAGGATTATCCTACTAAAGGACGGAACAGCACGAGCCTACGGTGCAGTCAAAGATGTCAAAAAAGAATTCGGTAATTTGTCACTGGACGACATTTTTATTAAAGTTTACGGTGACGAAAATGAACAAGTTGGAGAAAACGAAAATGCATAACCTAGGAACGGTATTTCGCTTTGAGGTGATACGCGCACTCAAGAAGAAAACTTTCTGGATTACTGCTGTCGCCTTTCCTTTAGGCATGGGATTAATTATTGCGATAGTATATTTTTCTAACCAAGCAACGGAAACTGCTTCAAAAGACACCGTTAACCAGAAGTTTTCTTTTGAGGTTACCGACAAAAGCGGGCTAGTAAACAAGGAGCTCATCAAACAATACGGCGCCATCGAGTCGGAAGACAAACAGGTAACGATCGACAAGGTGGTTGATGGTAAATTAGATGCTTATTTTTACTACCCAAATGACCTGACCAAAGCCAACGTTGAAATATACGCGAAAGAAGCCGGCATATTTAACGATGGCCGTTACGAAGGAGTCGCACGGGCTATACTGCAGCAATCGGTCGCACAAACAATAAGCGTACAAAAAACAGCAGTACTAACTAATACGGTTGGTTTTAGTTCAACGATATACAAAGACGGGGTACAATTTGACGGTATTAAAGAGCTGATAGCACCAGGGGCATTTCTTGTGTTGTTCTATATATTAATTGTTACATTTGGAAACCAAATGTTAGCAAGTACAACCGAAGAAAAAGAAAACAAAGTCATTGAAATTATTCTTACGACTATCAAAGCGCGGACATTAATCATCGGAAAAATATTATCGTTGGTCGTTTTGGCCTTTATCCAGGTAATTATCGTCGTAACGCCAATTATTATCGCCTACATATATCTGCACGATAATTTATCATTACCGAACATCGACCTGAACAACATTCCTCTAAATTTTGGGCGTATCGCAGCCGGTGCGATTATGTTCGTACTGAGCTTCTTAGTGCTGACCGGTTCATTGGTTGCAATTGGCGCGGCGGTGCCGACCGCAAAAGAAGCTAATGGTTTCTTTGGAGTTGCCATGCTGTTCATGTTTGGTCCGTTATACGCAGCAAGCCTTTTCATTTCCGCGCCGGGTTCCAGTATAGTTAGCTTTCTGACATTCTTCCCTTTGACTGCTCCGATACCGCTGATGCTTAGGAATGCCGTCGGAAACCTGACTCTATCAGATACGATCGTTGGTATATCCATACTTGCAATCAGCGCAGTCATAGCCTTATCTATTGCTATTCGCCTCTTCCAATTCGGAGCTCTTGAATATACGAACCGAATTTCTTTAAAATCAATCTTCCATAGGCGTTAACCTGTTCAGGTAATAGATTAATAAATTAACTTTGCTATAATCTTGTCATGGAAATGTATTTGATTCGCCACGGTGAAACTGATGCCAATTTGAACGGCATCGTACAGGGCTGGTTCGACACCGAACTCAACGACAACGGTCACATACAAGCTCTTGAGGCAGCAACTTCTTTCAATGAAAATATCGAAGCGATATACTCTTCGGACTTGAAGCGCTCCTCACAGACGGCTAAAAAATTTTTAGATAAGTACCCACATGTTCATTATTCAGAAGATAGCAGATTAAGAGAGCGTAATTTTGGTGACGCCAACGGAGGCAACCGGGATGATTATGATTGGGATTTGTTCTGGTCATTAACCGATACAGTATCGGTACCAAATGCTGAAACGCTTAATGAATTTAGCCGACGTATTCAGTCATTTCTAGATATGCTAAAAACGACCGGTTTTTCCAGCGTACTCATCGTAACACATGGCGGCACTATCAACCGTATCCGCCACCTGGTAAACGGCGAGGAATACAAACAACATACTAACGGCAGCGTGACAAAGATACGTTTGACATGAACAATCATATTGGTAACCATATCAAACTTGTTCTGTTTGATCACGATGATACTTTGGTCAGTACTATTCCAAACAAATGGAAACAACATAAATTCATTGCAAAAAAATATTACGGTATTGACTTGACCGACGACGAACTGCGCACTCATTGGGGTATGCCTTTTGATAAATTAGTAGACGGATTATACAAAACAAACGACACTGACCAAGCCATTACATATAACGTAGAGTGGCGTCATTTATACCCAAAAAATCTATTTGATTGCACAGTCCCCACGCTCGAGGGGTTAAAAAATAGCGGCAAAAGCCTTGGGATAATTACCGCTACTAATCGCCAGAACCTTGCTTATGATATGTTAAGCCTAAATATTCCACTCGATTTATTCAGTTATACCCAAACCTTCGATGAGACCGACTATCATAAACCCGACCCTAAAGTATTTGAACCGGTATTTTACTGGGCAGCAAAAAACAACATCAAACAAAACGAAATAATATACATTGGCGACGGTTTGATCGACATGCAAGCAGCTATGTCTGCCGGATTGGAATTTATAGGTGTCCAAACTGGTCTGTATACGTCGGCTGATTTTTCAAGACACGGCGCAAAAAGCGTTAGCAATATCTCTGATTTACGATAATTATTTCTTGCCTTCGACTATCTGATCGGCGGCTGCCTTGGTATCAAGGATTTGTTTTACCTGTTCCAGTGATATCTGAACCACACTGCCGGCTTCGGCTGCGCCTGAAAGTACTTGTTTAGCAACGGTATTTTCAACCGCCCGCTGAATAACGCGGCGCATAGGACGGGCGCCCAAGCGCGGGTCATAGCCGGCTTCTACCAAATATTGCTTGGCGTCGGCAGCAACTTCGACTTTAACCTTTTGGAGTTCCAACGTTTTATTGACACCGGCAAGTATCAAATCCACGACCTGAATCAGCTCGCTCTTGTTAAGCGGTCGGAAAACGACGATTTCATCGAAACGGTTCAGAAACTCCGGACGGAATTGATTGCTATTAATCAGTTCGTCAACCAACTTTTCTTCGAACTGTTCAAGATCATAGCCGCGTTCAATGTATTCTCGAATCCTATCGGCGCCGGCATTACTGGTCGCAACGATAATCGCATCACGAAAACTGATTTCGCGGTTCTTGATATCGCGCATAATTCCCTCGTCAAGCATCTGTAGCAAAGTAGATAAAACGTTCTGATGAGCTTTTTCGATTTCATCCAGCAAAACTACGCTGAAAGGCTGCTTCATGACGCGAGCCGTCAAACTGTTTGCATTATCAGCCCCATCAGCAATCAATAACTTAACATCGTCGCCGCTGGTGTATTCGTTCATATCAAGTCGGATCATTCGTTCCTCGCCGCCGAAATAGACTTCGGCCAGTGCTTTGGACAGTTCGGTCTTACCGACACCGGTAGGACCTAGGAATAAAAACGTACCGATCGGACGATTCTGATTTCGGACGCCTGCCCTCGCCCGCCTGAGGGCATCACTGATAACGCTAACAGCTCGTTTTTGATTAATCATACGTTTGTGGATCAAATCTTCCAGATTCAACAGCTTCTCACGTTCTTCTTCGTCACTGGCGATGCTGACCTTGATATCCAAAGTTTTTTCAATCGCCTGTCTGACCGACTGGGCCGTCACGATACCGTTCTCGTGATAATGCGTAGCCGATTCCATCAAAGTCAGGGCTTTGCCCGGCATAGCTAGGTCATGAACATAACGGTCCCCTAGCCTATAAGCTTCTTTGATTGCTTGGTACATATACGCCACATGGCTTTGAAATTCAAACGTTACTGATTTGTCTTCCATGATAGCGATAGTTTCGTCTTGGGTTGCCTGAGCGACACTGATCCTATTCAAGGCATTTGCCAGTTCCGGATTTCGCCGGCTGATTTGCAGATAGCGCTGTTCATCCATGGTAAATATCATACGCAAATTACCCGTCTCGATAACTGGCATCAAAACGTTCGAAATGTCGATTGACCCTATGCCGTCTTCAAAAAACAGTTGCGCATTATCTAGGCAAACAATCACGTTCTTTGCTTTTAAAGCTTCGTCAATAACCTTCGGCACAAGTTGTTCCAATTCGCCGCGCCCGGGTGCAGCCGCAATCATCGATGAAGCGTCCAGTATGAACACCTGCCGGAATCTTAGGCTTGCCGGCACATCGGCTGAACCCTCAAGAATTTTTGAAGCGAAGGCCGTTACTATTTGGGTCTTACCTACCCCGGGAGGACCGACAAGCAGTGCATTCTGACGGCCCCTTTGACTAAAAATATCCAATAATTGTTTAAGCGATTCTTCATGTGCGACAAGTTTCAGCAGCGAAGTCCCGTATACTCCGATTTGCGTGCTGATATTTTTTCCGAAGCGATTCAAAAGCGGCGTCCAACCAAATGACAAGTCACGTCCCAACCCGCCGGTTCGCTTCGGTAAACGACCTAATTCTATCAATCCGCGTAAATGATGATACCACTTAATGCCACTGATCAAATCCTCGTCATCAAGCTGCAAATGACTGATCAGCGTTTGGTAATTTGGAGCTGAACGGATTAAAGCAACTGTCATTATTGCAGCTGAGATATTTTTACTGCCGGTTTGTTCGCGCAAGTTGACTGCCTCTTGCCAGACTTTCTGCATGTCGTCTTTGTTTTCCGAGGTCAACTCCTGCAAGAATTTCGCACCGATTCCGAATCTGACAGAAAAGAATTGACCTCCCGGAATGGCGCTGACGACAGCGGCAGCTTCGCGAGGTGTCGGCATTTTTGAAAGCCTGCCTAATATTTCACCTGATAATATATCGTCGATCGATTTCGGATTTTTTGAAATTGCCAGATGATGCAACTCGCCGTTATACCACTCGACAATCATCGCCGGTACCGCCGAAAAACCGAACAAAGCCCAACCTAAGGCTGATCTAGCCAAAAGAAAACAGATACCGGACATCGCCAGAAGCACAGCGCAAACCATCAACACAGCCAGCCATGTTTTATCAAACTTGACGGCGATCCGAGCCTTGCCCGTACGAATGCTGTGACGATGAATTTTTAAATCGTCTATCATGGTACCCATCCGATTACCGTCATGATTAATCCTACCACCGGAAACGCCGGGATAAATAACCAGGAAATCAAAAAAATTATCCCGAGAACAAACTGGGTAACTATTACAACTAGACCGATTATTATCAATAACATTCGGACTGTCGCTCCGACGACACGAGAAATTGACTTATCAACAAATGCCCTCAACTTATCGCCGATCGAGCCGTCAACCTTTTCAGCCGATATTTGCCTGAATGGAGAAAAAAGAGTCGTAATCAATAAGCCTATCGAAAAAAAATCAATCGCGGCCATCAATCGGTCTATTATTTTCTTTAGCCGGCCAAGCCATCCGCTTCCGTACCACCAATACAAGATGTCAGCCAAAAACATAACACTATTATAACCGCTTACGATATAATAGACCATATGCCAAAACCCCTTGTTACAGTATTAGGTAAAACGGTCAGAAGAGTCACAAGGCTGCGCGGCGGAGGCTCTGCCCTGCCGGGACTGGTCGTAGAACGTATCGATCCCGATTTCATAAAGCACACCTTATCGACTCTTCCGCTAGGAGTAGCGATTATCAGCGGCACAAATGGTAAAACGACGACTACAAAAATGGTGGTCGAGCTATTGGAAAGCCAGGGGCTCAAAGTATTCACCAACCGTACCGGCAGTAATTTTACCCGTGGCGTTGCCGCAGCTTTACTGGCAGACGTCGACATTAAAGGCCGACTTCACGCCGACATAGCCGTACTCGAGCTTGACGAGGCACACGCCGTTCATTTCGTTGACAAAATACCGCCCAGATTCAGCTTGGTTTTGAACGTAATGCGAGACCAACTGGACAGATTCGGCGAAATCGATCACACCGCCGACCTGTTATGCCATGTAGCTAAGGCGACGGCTGACATCGTCGTTTTAAACCGCGAGGACTCCAGAGTCGCCCGCATTGCCGAATCGCTTGATAAGCGAAAAATCCGCTTTTTCGGACTTTCAGACAGTTTGTTGTCAACTTTTCCAAGCGATGACGAACTGCACGATAGAACGCTTAAAAAACGTAGCGTCATTCAGGCAGACGTCGTACTATCGAATTTCGTTGGGAATTCCGCCACTTTTTTGATTGATGACAAAGAAGTCACATCCGATTTGATGCTTAATGGTATATATAACGTCTATAATGCTGCGGCAGCCCTGGCCTTGGTACGAGCAATCGTAGGCAATAAATGCGACCAAGAAAAACTGATTACGGCTTTATCACGGGTCACTCCGGCTTTTGGGCGCGGAGAAAAACTGATCGTCAACGGACAGCCGCTTGAACTGGTTTTAGTCAAGAATCCGTCCGGATTCCAGCTTGGTCTAGAATCATTCGAACCGTCGGGCAATGCGACCATGATAGCCATAAACGACAACTACGCCGACGGCCGCGATATGTCTTGGCTGTGGGACGTTGATTTTTCCAGCCTAAGGGCAGATGGTGTAGTTCAAGTTTCCGGAATCCGAGCTTATGACATGGCCCTAAGGTTACAATACGACAATGTTCCCGTAAAAAGCGTTGATTCAAATTTGAAAAAAGCGCTCAAAAGATTCTTACATAGCGCCGATTCAAAACCTAAACGAATATACTGCACCTATACCGCCATGCTAGCCATTCGGCGCAGCCTGTCAAAAATCACGAATGTCGAGGTCGTAAAATGAGTTCCGTTAGAACTGTTGCGTTAAAAAGTCATGCTAGCAAATCCTTTAGCTTGTTATCGGGAAGGAAGTTCTAACGGGATGAGTCCCAAATCCGTAACTATCCTCCACTTGTATTCGCGCGATATGAATATCTACGGTGATCGCGGCAACGTATTATGCCTTAGCCAACGATTGGAATGGTACGGCTACGAACCAAAAGTCATCGAGTATAACCAGGGTGATAAATTTCCCGACAATGTCGATATTATAATCGGCGGCGGCGGCCAGGACAGCGGTCAAAACAAAATCAAGGCTGATTTGCTAATAATCGGTCCGCACCTTCGCAAATTGGCTGATAGCGGCACACCAATGTTGATGATTTGCGGGCTATACCAGCTATTCGGCAAATTCTTTAAAACTTCCAGCGGCGATGTCATAAAAGGGATTGGTCTGTTTGACATCGAAACATACGGCAAGTCAGAGCGTCTGATTGGCAATATAGTTACTCATAATCAGCATTTCGGAGATATCGTCGGATACGAAAATCACAGCGGCCAAACATTTTTGGGACAAAATGTCCACGCTTTAGGCCGAGTACGATTAGGCGCCGGCAACAATACGGCTGACGTCAGCGAAGGCGCTATATATAAATACGTTATTGGCAGCTACCTGCACGGTTCTCTGCTGCCCAAGAATCCTGCTATAGCCGACTTTTTGATTGAAAAAGCTGTGATAAATAAATACGGCAAGTTTTCAACTGATAAAAAGATTGATGATAGTTACGCGGAACTTGCACGAAAAGCGGCATTGAAGAGGCCGAGATAATTAGGTGGTCCGACTTGGTCACGTTCCGCGGTCACTTTCAGCGACCCCGTGATTTCACGATTGAAAACACAGTTTTCATCGGAAAGTCACCTTGCGAAAAGCCACTGGCTTTTCTCACCCGAAACTTCGCGATTGGCAACGCAGTTGCCATCGGAAGGTTTCCTTGCGTTCGCCATACGGCGAATGCCGACGTGGCAGTCCTCACAGCCGACCTCTGAGGTCGAGCCGGCAAGACGAAACATCTGTTCAAAATAAAAAATACTACCAAAAGGTAGTATTATTTATTTTGGTCGGGGTGATCCGACTTGAACGGACGACCTCAGCGTCCCGAACGCTGCGCGCTACCAACTGCGCCACACCCCGGCTTTATCTATTTTACACCTAGTTTGCAGATATTCTATACTGAATTGCTTCGTATTCCGGAGTGCCTTTGATTGGATCGTTGATTTTATACTTTTGAAGTACAGTCCAATTCGAGTATGGTACTTTTAATTCTCCACTGGTGCCGATATAGCCGATATACCAGATGACCGAATTAATTTTGGCGAATTCAGATATGTCCATGATTTTATTTTTGTCATTATATTTCAACATATCTAGCGAACCATAGGGGTAGCTTGACGGTGCTAAATAATATACCGGGTGGTTTGAAGTCGAATAAAATACCGATTCGTAATACATCCACGGCGATGAAGCGATGATTGGCTGATTGCCGGACGAATGAGACACCGCTACTTGTACGATTTGTCTGGCGCCGCTGGAATTATGAGTGTTCTTATTGTAGTTTCCGAAATACCATACATTCGATATGCCGATTACCATCAGAATAGCGACACATAGGGCCATTATCGAAATTTGCCATACCGTGCGATACAATTTCACACCAAACGTTAACGTCACGCCGATAAAAATTGCGATACCAACAGTCGAAGTTATCAAATAACGATCAATGAATGATGGGCGTAATGGAGGCATCGATAATAGAAATAGAATCACTATCGGCGCAAAAGCTATAGAGGCAATCAAACGATAGAATTGACGTTGGTCATCGTTTAATGTTTTATATATGCGATAAGACAAAACCCCAATTAATACCACTACGACCAAGAAGCCAAGCGCCAACCAACCATTCACATTGGTCGAATCCTGGTAGTATATGACGTTGGTCAGAAAGTTTATCGGCGTATCCGATGTTACTTTGGGTATCCAAAAGCCGAAGGCTTGCACGACGAACATTTGCTTAAAGAATAAAGGCATCCAAGGCAAAAACAGACCTACGGCTACGACGTGGGCCAGAATCCATTCTTTCGTAAAGAAGGTTTTTAAGAAACGGCCTTTTTTGGCGATACGCCTTATAACGTCTGCTCGCCATATCCAGTGAGATATCCAAACAATAGCCGAAAAGTAATGTGTCCACATCCCCAAGCTGACTAATACACCGTATATGACCCAAGGCAGTTTCTTCTTGGTGGTGACGGCGAACGTCAGGACATAGGTTGCCGCCAAAGCAATAGCCGTAACCAACGTGTACATACGGGCTTCCTGGCCATAGCGTACAAGCATAGGCGAAAGGACCATGAATAAAAGGCTGGTACGGGCGGCCTTTTTGCCAAACAGACGATCAGTCAGTAAATAGCCAAATATGATAGATACGCCGCCAAACAGCACACTCATCGAGCGAATCCCGATTTCGGTATTGCCGAATATCATAGTCCATAATTTCAGCAGCCAATAATACAGCGGCGGATGCACGTCAGATGCCGTATAGCGCGCAATATCGATAAAATTAAAATGAATCATATAAGCGCCGAACGACTCATCAAACCAAATCGAGGATTTAGTAATAGTCCAAAACGTAATGGCAACAAACACCGCCAGACCGGCCATAATAAATAACCAGTCTGCCATTTGGATACCAGATTTATTCCTAATTTTTCCAAACACCATATTCAACATAATAGACAAAACTTATAATAACCTGTTATTGCTCAACAGACAAGCAATATAATACCATGCCCCACTAGAAAAAATGTCTCAAATAAGGTACAATTTCTACTGTTCGGCAGTAATTATACTACTAAACCGAACTTTTAAATCAGACATGCTGTTTAAAAGTTCAAGAGGAGGAACCGTCAAAAAGTGAGGTTAACAAACTTGTTTGTTAACTAACAAGAAGGCGGGTTCCGACGACGGGGTGTGGCGCAGTTGGCTAGCGCGCGCGCTTTGGGAGCGTGAGGTCGAAGGTTCAAGTCCTTTCACCCCGACCAAAATAATAATTCCGGTATTTATGCCGGAATTATTATTTTGAATTAGAGTTGAACTGCTTGAACCTTCGACCCAAATTTTTTCATAGACAAAATTTGTAGGTCAAAGTTCGACGTAGCGCAGTGAAGCGAAAAAGTGTTCGTCGTTCGGCGAAACATTTTTTCGCAAGCAAGCGGAGGAGCGAAACGAAGTGGAGCGATATCGTTTCATCTACCCTCTTATCCCGAATCTTCCTTTTGTAGTATCATTGAATAATCGGGATGTGGCGCAGTCTGGTAGCGCGCACGGCTGGGGGCCGTGAGGTCGCAAGTTCAAGTCTTGTCATCCCGACCATAGAAAAATCCTTAGACCTATTGGTCTGAGGATTTTTCTATTAATCACGAATGGACAGACTTTAAATTGCGACCTCGGAGGTCGGAAGTGAGGACCGCAAGTCTGCGGTCCGCAAGGAAACCTTCCGATGGCAACTGTGTTGCCAATCGCGAAGTTTCGGGGCTGCGGAACGTGGCCAAGTCTTGTCATCCCGACCAAATAATATGACTATTTAAAAAATAGTCATATTTTGATTTGAATTACTTTAAAATTAGTATATGATACTCATAAGTACGTTGAAAAGGCGATGGTAAAGATGTTAACGAAAGACGGCATCCTATATTCTGAAACTGTCGAGACGAGACGATTTCTGCTATGGTCTTACGATGTCGGAATCGTGACTATAAGGGTAAACCGTTTCGACAGCACTCAATTTAGGCCGTCGGGCAGCTTTTACGAATGGGAGAAGATAGGTAAACACTGCAAATTCCACAAACACCTCAAGAGAGTAATCGTATATTACGAAGAAAAGCAACCTGACGGAACCGTTATCAAACACAAACTCTGCAAATTGCGGTAGATCCCCGAAAACTTCAAGTACTTATCCCCGACTATTCCTCGAATTAGCCGGGGAATTTTTTTGTAAAAATAAGCGGTTTGATTACGTCGCCGCATACTAGTAATATAAGCGTAGGAGGAATCATGAAAAAATTAATCTGGTCAGAATTTTGCGTATTACTATTCGGGACGTTATTCGCTTGGACGAATTTCGGAATTGAACTGAACGATTGGTTGCATAAACGAGCTTGCACTACCGGTTGTGCAGCCGGCGTCAATCCTTTCTTGACGCCCTGTTTCTACGGCGCGATTTGTTTCACGGTCGCGTTCGTAATCAGCGCTCTGATTTTGAACAATTTCCTCGACAAAAAGCACAAATTTTTCCTTTGGAGAATATTCGAAAAATAATCCAGGTCACGCCGAATCCTAGAATTATACCCGACACCGCATCTGCAATATAATGTTGCTTGATCAATAGAGTCGATGCGATGATAAACCCGGCGAATATTACCGATGTCCATGCCCATTTGCTTTTTCTGACAACAAAGTAAGTTGCCAGTGAAGCTGACATCGCAGAATGCAGGCTAGGAAAACAATTGTACGGCCTGTCGTGCTCGTAAATGAATTGTAAAATCCTTGAAAATATATCGCTCGATAATATCGGATCGCGCGGTACATGAGTTTGGAAAATGAAGTACACTGTGTATGCAATCAAATTTATTATTATCAGCGAATACGCCAGTTGACGAAAATCACGCTTTTTATACCAAGCAATAAATATCGTCAAAGCAACCCACGGGAGAAATGCCAAATATATCAATGAAAAACCCGGCAACCTAGGGATTATATTGTCAATTGCGCTATTTAGGACATGGACCGTTCCGTGCGGTTCGTTAATTAGTGAATACAAAAAAACAACTACCACCAAGACAAATAGTATTAACCAGTCAACGATATATTTTTTATTTGTTTGCATGCTCATTCCTACATTAGATAATACCATTAGCGCGTCCAATCGTCAGTCGATTATATTATGGCAATAATACAATCAACAGTGTTATAGTGGTTGATAGATTTTAGTTCATTTGCGTAGTTGACATGGGGTATTAGCTCATTCGCCGTACGGCGAAGGCATAACCATATATTTGGGGTATTAGCTCAGTTGGTAGAGCGCAGCATTCGCATTGCTGAGGCCGGCGGTTCGACTCCGCCATACTCCACCATAATGTATTTACTTGTTTGGGGGCCGCCTCGCGCGGGCTGAAAGCCCGCGCTTCGGCAGGCAAATTGTAGAGTAATTCGTATTGTTTTTCAAAATTTATTTGTAACTTTCCGTCCAGTAAAATGCGGTTCGAGCCGACGGTTTTCAAAAAATTCTTCATTCCGAAGAAATTTTTTGTATTGGCAAGATTTCCTGCTTGGTTGGCTTCTAAAATCCAAGATTTTAGAAGTTCGAGCCAATGATTTCCTTTTCGCTCAAAATCGTTAAGTTTTTGTTCAAAATCGGCTTTTTGCGCAACAAGTAGATTCTTCTTTTGCTTAAATTCATTGAGTTCAATTTCTCCGTCTAAATGTAGGTCAATAAGCCGATTGATCTTTTCTTTAGTGGTTTTCAATTTATTCTTTAGATTTTGAGCGAAAATTCCTGACGAGTCGTTTTGTTCATTTTCCCATTCTTCAACTTTAGATAGATACTTTTCTTTCCACTCGTCAGGAATAGAAACTTTTTGACAATATTCTTGTATTTGACTTGCTAGTGCTTCCTCTCGCAAAAAGTCGTGTTGTTGGCATTTTTGGGTTTTGCTTTTCTTGGTACAACGATAATATATGTATTCTCGTCCACTTGGCTTAGTTTTTCTTTCAGCGGTTATCGTGTAGCCGCATTCTCCACACTTTGCAAAACCCAAAAATTGAAAGTCCTTTTCTTTTGACTTTTTGCGGGGTTTGCCATTATCTACTATTGCCTTTTGAATTTTGTCAAAAAGTTTTTTGGAAATCATTGGTTCGTGAGAACCTTGC
>CAZEGB010000019.1:0-17887 GCA_964511655.1 uncultured Saccharimonas sp. (SeqCode)
GATACAACCCTAGACTACCAGCCTAACAGTACGACTAACGCCACCTAATACTCACTTTATGCCGGTAATGACGCAAGCGATACTTTCTTACGCCTATCCAGCGATACCGGCTTATCAACCACTCCTGTTACTATGACCTGTCCTTACGGCTTCATAGTCGTACCTGGTAGTGATACTTATGGCACGTCTGATTTTTGTGTGATGAAGTACGAAGCTAAAGCCGACGATAACGGTGATGGTATTGGTGATACCAACCAGACTTCCGGCTATAACACTTGGCCAGCTAATACCCACCCGATTTCAGCCGACAGAAAACTAGTCTCGACCCCGCAAGGTTATCCAGTAGTTGAAATATTGCAACCTACGGCCATAACTGCCTCTTCGTCTTACACTACAGGCTGTGGTAGTGGCTGCCATCTAATTACCGAAGCCGAATGGATGACTATAGCTCAAAATGTTCTATCCGTATCAAGCAATTGGTCAGGTAATGCGGTAGGTAGCGGTTATATATACAGAGGAAATAGTGATACAGTACCAAATACTGCCCTTGAAGCCGATGCCAATGACGCAAATGGCTATGCAGGTACCGAAAATTCGTCACCATCCATCCAACGCCGTACTCTGACCTTAACCAATGGAGAGGTCATCTGGGATATGGCGGGAAATGTAGGCGAATATACGCAAGGTTTCATAGCAGGTGGTCAACAACCGGGTTTGGTCGGAGACTCAGATTATGTTGCAAAAGATTGGAATAACGGATCTTTACTTATGAACGGCTTACCTTATTTGTCGCAGCCAAGCTCTACTGCAATTGCGGGTATTAGCGGTTGGAGTAGCTCGCAGGGTATTGGAAGACTCTATAGTTATTACAGTGAGGCCGCAGATCGTATTTTTCTTCGTGGCGGCCGTTGGTCCGATCAGAGTCTATGTGGAGTTTTGGCATTAGATTTGTATCGATCTCCAAGCTATACAATTGGTTCTTCTATAGGTCTCCGAGTTTCTCGTTAATTTCAGGTAATAAGTATTGACTTTTTAAGTCTGGCGATTCACAATGAATGATTAGAAGTAGTGTAGCTGTGGTTATCTATGTCTTTTTGTATTAGTGGCATGATACAGATGACGACCTCAGTTAAGGGAATCTTCGGCGCCAAAGAACCCCTTCGCCGTACGGCGAACAAACTAAATACAATTCATCGCAAGGAGTAGTATCACTTATGGCAAAAGCCAAGCATGATAGTGCTAAACGCGTCTTCTTTACAAAAGGAGACGGGGCACTGCCGTTACCAAATTTAATCGCTCATCAAAAAGACAGTTGGCGCGAGTTCGTCGAAACGGGTCTGAGCGAGATTTTCTCGGAGCTTAATCCGATTGACGACTATACAGGTCAAAAATTATCACTTCGCTTTAACGCGTATTCTTTCCAGGAACCGAAAAACAGCGAGCAGGTCGCCAAAGAGAACAATTTGACTTTTGACGCGCCTCTGCACGCCAATGTCGAGTTGACGAATAAAGTGACCGGCGAAGTCAAAGAACAAGAAATATATCTAGGCGATTATCCGTGGATGACCGATCGTGGTACGTTTATTATCAACGGTACCGAGCGCGTCGTCGTTTCACAATTGATCCGCAGTGCCGGCGTATTCTTTACTGCCGATACTACTCCGGCCCGTAATTTTTACGGCGCCAAACTGATTCCGGGCCGTGGCGCATGGCTTGAAATCGAAACGGCTTCAAACGGCGTTATCTATGTCAAAATTGACCGCCGCCGCAAATTGCCGATCACGACTTTGTTTAGGGCGCTTGGCTACAGTAAAACCAGCGAAATCAAAAGCCTGTTCGATGATATCGATAACGGCGAAGTTAAATATATTGATGCCACTTTGGATAAAGATACTGCCCGCGGATCGAACGAAGCTTTGATCGAGGTTTACCGTCGTTTGAGGCCGGGCGATTTAGCCACCGTCGATAACGCTCGCAGCATGATCGAACGTATGTTCTTTGATTTCAAGCGCTTTGATTACAGCCGCGTCGGACGCTACAAATTGAACCAACGACTGAAACTTGAAGTGCCGAATACGACCGAAAACCGCGTTTTCCAACTAACTGACTTGGTCGCAATCGTTCGTGAAATCATCAGACTGAACAATACCCAAGAAGCACCGGACGATATCGATGCCTTGTCTAACCGACGTGTCAAACTAGTCGGTGAATTAGTATCGCGCCAATTCCGCGTCGGCATGCTGCGCATGCAACGAAATGCAATGGATCGTATGAGCATGTGCGATATCGAATCTGTCACTCCGGGCCAACTGATTAATGCCCGCCCGGTCGTTGCGGCTGTTCGTGAATTCTTTGCCAGCTCGCAATTATCGCAGTTAATGGACGAAACCAATCCGCTGTCAGAGCTTTCGCATAAACGCCGCCTAAGTTCGATGGGCCCAGGCGGATTGAGTCGCGAACGCGCCGGATTCGATGTCCGTGACGCCCATCCGACTCACTACGGACGCCTTTGTGTGGTTGAAACGCCTGAAGGCGCCAATATCGGTTTGGTGTTGAACCTAGCTACCTATGCTCGTGTTAATGAGTATGGTTTTATTGAAACACCATATTTGAAAGTTGTTGACGGAAAAGTAACCAACAAAGTTGAATATCTGGACGCTGCACAGGAAGCCACCGAAGTTATTGCTGACGCCAGTGTCAAATTAAACGAAGACGGTTCATTTATCGATGAGCGCGTTAGCGCCCGAAACGGAATTTTGCCGGAAGAGGTAGACGCCGTCGAAGTAACTTATGTCGACGCCGCTCACCAACAGATTTTGGGCGCATCGGCCGCATTGATTCCATTCATCGAGAAAAACCGCGTTGACCGTTCTTTGACTGGTTCGGCCATGCAGAAACAAGCCGTGCCCCTATTGATCCCAAGTAGCCCTGTCGTAGGAACAGGTATCGAAGATGAAATCGCTAAAAACACCAGCCAATTGATTACTGCTATTGATAACGGCGAGGTCGTACGTGCTGATGCCGACGAAATACACGTCAAATACAAAGATGGCTTGGCAAAATACGAATTAATTCACTTCGCAAAAAGCAACGACGATCGTTCGATAAACCAAAAAGTCCGTGTAACTCGCGGCCAAACGGTTAAAAAAGGTGACATATTAATCGAGGGTGCCTCAATCGCCGACGGAGAATTGGCTCTTGGAAAAGATTTACTGGTTGCCTTCATGCCTTGGGGCGGTTACAACATGGACGACGCAATCGTGCTTTCTAGCCGTGTAGTACGCGACGATTCACTTACCAGTATAAACATCAAGGATTACACGGTCGAAGTCCGTGAAACTAAATTAGGCAACGAAATAGTAACTCGTGACATTCCTAATGTCAGCGAAGAATCGCTGCGTCACCTGGATGAAGACGGTGTCGTTCAAATCGGATCCGAAGTCAAAGCCGGCGACGTTTTAGTCGGTAAGATTACCCCGAAGGGTGAACAAGAACTTTCAAGTGAAGAGCGATTATTGCGCGCAATTTTCGGCGAGAAAGCCAAAGACGTCCGTGACACCAGTCTGCGCATGAATAATGCCGGAGGCGGCAAGGTTGTCGGTGTCAAGATATTCAGCCGCGAAAACGGTCACGAATTGAAGGCAGGCGTATTGATGCAGATTCAGATCTATGTCGCTCAGCTGCGAAAAATCAGTGTCGGTGACAAGTTGGCCGGACGCCACGGTAATAAGGGTGTCGTTGCCAAGATTCTGCCAGTAGAAGATATGCCGTTCATGGAAGACGGAACGCCGATTGACGTGGTTTTGAACCCGCTAGGCGTGCCAAGCCGTATGAACATCGGTCAGTTGTTTGAGACGCATCTAGGCATGGCTGCCCGTGCTTTGGGTTACAAGGTCGCTGCGCCTCCGTTTAACGGCGTACCGAATGATGTAATTGCCGACCAGCTTGAAAAGGCCGGTTTCGCCCGTGATGGCAAATTCCAGTTATTTGACGGCCGCGATGGCAAAGCTTATGAAGAGCGAACGACCGTCGGTGTCATGCATATGATCAAATTGCACCACATGGTATCTGACAAGATTCACGCCCGGTCGACCGGTCCGTACACGATGGTTACCCAACAGCCGCTGGGCGGTAAGGCTCAAAATGGCGGTCAAAGGTTCGGCGAAATGGAAGTCTGGGCGCTTGAAGCTTACGGCGCAGCTGCGACGCTCCAAGAAATGCTGACGATCAAATCGGACGACGTATATGGACGCGCCAAAGCTTACGAATCAATTATCAAGAACGAACCGATTATCGGTCCGAAATTACCCGAGTCATTCAATGTCTTAGTCAAAGAACTCCAAGGTTTGGGGTTGCGTGTCGATTTGCTGGATGAGTCCGATGATGCAATCGTTGATGCAGCACAAGTTATCAGTGAAGTCAGCGATATCGATGACGGCATGGTTATTCAACAAGCCGAAGTGCTGGACGACGAAATGGTACTAGAAGATTTAAACATCGTTGACTTAGATGAAGAAATTGAGGAGGAGGCGTAATATGTCGCGAGTAATTTCAACTAGCGGAATTGCAGACTTTAACGCAATTCGCCTAACGGTAGCCAGCCCGGAAGATATCCTGAAATGGAGTAACGGCGAGGTTACTAAACCTGAAACAATTAACTATCGAACACAAAAACCGGAACGTGACGGCCTATTCTGCGAACGAATTTTTGGACCCGTCAAGGACGTAAATCCGCACGACAATCGTCTGAAAGGTGTTCGTTCACGCGAAGCAGCCGTTGATAAAAACGGCGAATTGATTACCAAATCAATCGTCCGCCGCGAACGAATGGCACATATTTCACTGGCCGCACCGGTAGCGCACATTTGGTTTATGCGCGGTACGCCCAGTGCGATGAGTTTATTGTTGGGTATTACCGTTCGTAATCTGGAACGAATTGCATATTTTGCTACCTATGTAATATTAAAGGCTGACGAAGAAAAGCGAGATCAATACTTGGCTGATTTGGAGGCTGAAACCGAGGCTGGTCGGGTTGCTATTAAAATCCGTTACGAACGAGAAGCCAGCGCCGAAGACGCCGATGTCAAAACTTTGGCTGAACAGCAATCAAAAGAAATCGAAGAACTCAATGAAATGTACACGGTTAAAAAGGCTCAGCTGGAAGGCTTGGTCAAGGGCGCATTAATCAGCGAAGTCGATTTCCGTAATCTACCTGAAGAATACGAAGAGTTGATTCAGGTCGACATGGGCGGTTCTGCATTGAAAGCATTACTGGATGAAATCAACCTGTCGGATTTGATTGCTAAACTTTCCGATGAGGCGTCTGGCGCTAAAGGCCAACGCGAAAAGAAACTTCTAAAGCGCCTCAAAATGCTTGAAGGTATGCAGGCTGCCGGCATCAAACCCAGCAGCTTGACGATGACGGTTCTGCCGGTAATTCCTCCGGACCTGCGTCCGATGGTTCAATTGACCGGTGGACGATTCGCAACCAGCGACCTTAACGATTTATACCGACGTGTTATTAACCGTAATAATCGTTTGAAGAAATTAATCGAACTCAACGCTCCGGAAGTAATCCGCCGCAATGAAATGCGCATGCTTCAGGAAGCTGTCGATGCCTTGATCGATAACAGTGCGGCACGCGGTAATCGCGCGGTAAACGCTACAGGTGGCCGCCGCCGTCTGAAGTCGCTAAGTGACATGCTAAAAGGCAAACAGGGCCGTTTTCGCCAAAACTTGTTAGGCAAGCGCGTCGACTATTCCGGCCGATCGGTCATCGTTGTCGGTCCTAAATTAAAGATTAACGAATGTGGTCTGCCGAAACAAATGGCGTTAGAGTTATTCAAACCTTTCATTATCAGTTGGTTGATCCGTGGCGAGTACGCTTATAATATCCGCTCGGCTACACGACTTATCGAGTCTGGCGATGCACTGGTTTGGGATGCATTGGACGCCGTTATCGTTGATAAATACGTTCTATTGAACCGCGCTCCGTCATTGCACCGTCTGTCAATTCAGGCTTTCCAGCCGGTACTTGTCGAGGGTCAAGCAATTCAACTTCACCCGTTGGTAGCAAATGGTTTCAACGCTGACTACGATGGTGACCAGATGGCAGTTCACTTGCCTCTATCGGACGCCGCTCAGGCTGAAGCCCGTGAATTGATGAGCGCGACTAACAACTTACTGAAACCGGCCGACGGTTCACCGGTCCTAAACATCGGTCAAGACGTCGTTTTGGGTAATTACTATCTGACCTACGTCAAGCCAAGCGCTCAGACCGAAGAAGTCAAAGCCTACAGTTCGGTATACGAAGCCGAAATGGCCTATGACAACGGGATTTTACAACTGCAAAGTCCTATCCGCGTATTTTACAGAGGCGAAATCCGCAATACGACTTTGGGACGCGTCTTCTTTAACGACATTTTGCCGGAAGATTACCCTTATGACAATTCGCCGCAAAGCAAAAAGCAGCTAAAGCGAGTCCTTGCCAAAATCTTTGACGAATACGGCGCCGAGACGACAGCCAAGATTGCCGACCGTATGAAAGGTCTAGCCTTCCGTTTCGCGACTATCGCTGCCGTATCAACCGGTAAAGACGACTATGTCCAATTCGATGAGATTAACGAGTTCGTGGCTGAAGGTGACGCTAAGACGGCGCTTATTTCTGAGCAATTCGACCAAGGTTTGATAACCAACGATGAACGCTACAGCTTGACTATCGCGACTTGGCGTACGGTTGACCGCGTAATCGGTGACTATTTGCAGGAAAGATTGAAGGACATGGATACCAGTATCAGTGTCATGGTTAACTCGGGCGCTCGCGGTACCATCAGTAACATCAAATGGGCTTCGGCAATGATTGGTATCGTAGTCGACTCGAACAACCGTGAAATCGAGCTCCCAATTCGTTCCAACTACAAAGCAGGACTAAGCTCGCTTGAGCAATTCGTCCAGACTCGTGGTTCACGCAAGGGTCTGATCGATACCGCGCTTAAGACGGCCGACGCCGGATATTTGACTCGACGTTTGGTCGACGTCTCTCAAGACGTATTTACCGTCGATGATACGGTAGGCGACGATGACGGCTTCTCGATTTACCGCAGCGAGTCTGAAATGACAATGATTGACTTCGGTAACAGGCTTACCGGTCGTTATACGGCCGAGGAAGTACCTGGCTATATCGGTGCTGATCAACTGATCACACGCGAAGTCGCCAGTGCTATCGAAGCCGACTCAAGCGTCGAGAGTGTCAAGATACAGTCAGTTCTGTCGACCAAAAATCTTCGCGGTATTCCGCGCAAGAGTTACGGTATCGATATGTCAACCGGCTATTTGGTTGAGAAATCTCAGCCGGTCGGTGTCATCGCCGCTCAGTCAGTTGGTGAGCCTGGTACTCAGTTAACGCTCAAGACCTTCCACGCCGGAGGTGAAGCCGGTGGTGACATTACCCAAGGTTTGCCTCGTGTCGAAGAGTTATTCGAAGCTCGCACTCCCAAAGGCCAAGCTCGCGTCACCGAAGTGGATGGTCTAGTAGATGTCTGGGAAGACGGCAAAAAATATATTGTCCAAGTCACGCCTGAATCAGGCCATGTCGAGCACATCGAACTCGGCGGCCGAACTCCAATCATCAAATCCGGCAGTAATATTAAAGTCGGCGATGTATTAGCGACGGGCGAGAGCGAATCCAAGCCTTTGACAGCTCCGTTTGACGGTGTTGTCGAAGTTGCCGGCGATACATTAGTGCTGGTCGCCAACGCCAGTTCGCCAGTTAGATACGAAATTCCAGGTACCGCGCAACTTGTCGTTAATGCCGGAGATGTCGTCGAAGCAGGCGATCGCTTGTCAACCGGTTCGTTGAATTTGCACGACCTAATGCGTCTGAAGGGTATCGAAGCGACGCAGCGCTATATTATCAACGAGGTATTGCGTATTTACGCCGCCCAAGGCCAAGACGTTGCCGACAAGCACCTCGAGATTATCGTCCGACAGATGTTCAGCCGAGTCCAGATCGAAGATCCGGGCGACAGCATATTTGTCACCGGTGATATCGTTTCTAAAGCGTCTGTTGTTGAGGCTAACGCCGAACTAGCGGCAGCCGGTAAAGATTTGGTTAGCTACACCCAGTTGTTACTAGGAATCACCAAAGTATCAATCTGGTCTGACAGCTTCCTGTCGGCAGCATCGTTCCAAGACACGACTCGCGTTTTGATTAACGCCGCCATCAGCGGCCGGGTCGACCGCTTGCACGGTCTAAAGGAAAACGTAATTATCGGCCGCAAGATTCCAGTCGGAACCGGCGTCCCGGGATACTTTTCTAAGGAGTCTGATGCTAGTCTAGAGCAAGAAATTGCCGAAGACGTAGATTTGACCGACTAAAAAACAAAAATTTAAAAACCCCGGATTAAACCGGGGTTTTTAATATGTCCAAGTCAGATTATTACAAAAGTGCACCCCCAGATTGACAGATAACCAAGTAAATGTTAATATATATTCATAATCATTTAAGCACGGTGGGTTAAAGCAATTGGTTAAGTTTAATTAATAAATCAGATTATTACAGTGCATGTCTAGGTTAATTATGGTTTAGGCATTTTCTCTTTGTTTGGGGTAGCTCATTAAATAGTCCAACGCGGTTATTTAATGAGCTGCTCCAAAAATATTCCTCTTTGGGCGGCTGACGGTTTTCCCGTGTATGAAGCCTTGGAGGGGGCTTGAAGGAGAGAATAATGAAAATTTGTAAGAAAAAGGTCTTGGTCCTGTCACTCAGCGTACTATTCTTTACTCTAGTCGGTGTTTCTTTGTTCAGCAGCGTTTCGTTGTCTGCGACAGATCCTGTTATTTATAACAGTGATAATCTTATCTACAATCCAACGTTTGAATTGGTAGAAGCTGGAGCGAACCCCGACGGTTGGCTAAAAGGCGGCTATGGAACAAATTCTTCTAGCCATGAACTAGTCGACGAGGACGGACAAAAAAGCGTCAAAGTCACGATAAGTAATTATGTTGACGGCGATGCCAAGTGGTATTTTAACCCGATTGCTGTGGAGCCAGGTAAACAATATCGTTTTTCTGTCCGCTATAAGACAAATGTGACACCTTTTGCCACAGTAGTCTTTGACATGGCGGACGGAACTAACAAGTGTCTTGGTCTGCCTAGTATAAGGCAAAAATTTTCCGACTGCGGTTATCATGAGTATTCAGATACTTTTATTGCACCAGCCGGATCAGTTAAAGCTTCCGTATATTTCTTTATTAAACAGGATGGCTGGCTGCAGACTAATCGCTATAGCCTGAGGGAGTATGCTCCGATAGGTTTTGAGCGACCGCTTCTCAGTGTAACATTTGACGATGGCCATGAAGTCAACGTCAATACGGCTCTTCCTATGATGAACGAATATGGTATCAAAAGCACACAGTTTTTCGCTACCATGTTCATCGAAGACAAGCCGCAAAGTATATTGAATGGCGTTATGGCTTTTAGCCAAAGCGGACACGAGATCGGATCTCACTCCGTTACCCACCCGTTACTTACGAATGCTAGCTCATTAGATTATGAACTAGGGTATTCAAGACGGTATCTAGAGGAGTTGACGGAACAACCGGTAACCAGTTTTGCAACTCCATTCGGCGACTATGACTTTTCTGTCATTTCAGCGATTGAGAAATACTACGTTTTGCATAGAAGCGTTGACGAAGGTTATAACACAAAAGATAACCTTAATATACGCGCTCTACGAGTGCAAAACGTACTCAGTACGACAAGCGCTCAACAAATAGCAGAATGGGTAAATCAAGCTCAAGCCGACAATAGTTGGCTGATTTTGGTATACCACCGGGTTACAAATGACCCAGGGTATTTCGATACTTCCGTCGATGTTTTCGAACAGCATGTTCGGACGATCGTCGACAGCGGTATTGCCGTCAAGACACTTGATGGCGCTTATAGTGAGATATATTCTCAACTATGATTGACAACATGATTTCAGACGTAGGGGACCTGCCTTTATGGCGGGTTCGCTACGTCAGTTATCTAAAGTTATAAAACTAGACATGCACTATTGTAATAATCTGATTTATGCAGATCAATCCAAGAGTTGATTCATAAATAGAAATTCAAATTAGATTATTACAAAAGTGCATGTCCGCTAACGCTTTCTGGCGGGGCGGTCTGCCCCGTGAAAAAAATTCCACGGGGCAGACTGACATCTAATCCGACTTTAGGCGTTGCCTGTATACAATATTGGAAGTTGCGTCGATCAACGCACAGGTTATTCGCCATACTACGTAGGCGATTGGGATAGTCCCGACGAATGCGCAGCAGCCTGAAATAAACAACTTCGCTAGAAAAGGGGCCTGCAATAAACCTCCGATCAACCATGAAATTACAAATAGAAATATTGCCGTTCCAAAGAGACTTCTGAGGAATATGGTGGATGCTGGTCCGGCTCTTAGCGCCAGACTGACTGCCTCTCCCGGGTCGCGGTAGGATGAAAAATACCTTTTGAGCGGGTCAAGCCTAGGCAAAATAATCACCTCCTTAATATTAATCAGGCACGACGGACATGCACTGTAACAATCCAATTTGTGAAAGTCCTATAAAGCTTTTCAATTTAAATTAAGCTCATGACTAAACTATAATATAAGCCGATAATTAGTCAATACTAACAATACCCCGAATTCGTCGGGGTATTATTAGTAAATTAGATCATTACAAAAGTGCATATCATAACTGTTGCGAACTCCGTGCGCATAATGACGTACGGAGTTCGCTAAAATCGACGAATCATTTAGCCAGTTGGTCGCTTGCCCCTCGTTTTTTTAGATCGAATATAATCGACTAAAATCGAAAAAGCCCAGGCCAGCTCAATACCTATCAACCCAGGCATATTTACAGGATCGATATTAAGATAAACAAAAAAACCGACGGTCAGTAATACTACTACTAATAATTTTATTACGGACCTGAATATGCTATTAGAAAATAGGTAACGTTGAATGGACGTATTAATTCCCCATATGAGAGACGCGAAAGCGAGTAATCTGATAAATGTCGCTACGCTGGGATCATGGTTCAGATAGGACAGAAGCCCAAGGAAACTTGAAAACAGCAGTAACTCAACCATACCGATTACACGTGTTCGCAGGTTACTGGATTCTGATCCTACGGCTTCCAAAATGTGACCATACAATTTAAAGATTAGTGCTCCAAGTACAATGTAACCGACAACTTGAAATGCTTGTCTCCATTCATCCATTAATCATCAACCCCTTATACTATTTAATAAATTTTCAAATTTATATTAAATATATTTAAAAATATATAGATATATATCCAACAGTACGATATGCACTGTAATGATCCAACTTGTCAATGTCCGTTACCAACTCCAATGACTGTAACAGTTTTATAATAGCATAAAAGGAAAGAAAAGTCAATAACGCGTTGCTTGTGTTAAACAAATCTGGTATAATGCCTAGTGAGTTTACTCTTGTCGGGTTGATGGGTGATTCGCCGTACGGCGAAGAATGTGTACACACCAGTCAAAGCTGATAAGGCAAGTCGCGTGAAGGAAATGCTGAATCTGAATCGCAAAACTACTTTTTAGTAGTGTTTTGTCATTTACGACAAAGACGTCAATTAAATTAATCGGAGATAATTAATGCCAACAATCAACCAATTGGTGCGCAAGCCGCGTAGGACTGCGACGAAAAAGTCGAAGAGCCCTGCGCTTGGAAAAATCCATAATGCACTAAAAACTCGTTATTACGAACAAAACGGCCCGCTTAAGCGCGGCGTTTGTATCCGCGTAACGACCAAGACACCTAAAAAGCCAAACTCGGCGCTTCGCAAAGTCGCCCGTGTCCGTTTGACCAACCAGCAAGAAGTCTGGGCATATATAGGCGGTGAAGGCCACAACCTGCAAGAACACGCCGTCGTATTGGTCCGCGGCGGACGCGTGCCTGATTTGCCGGGTGTGCGCTATCATATTGTCCGCGGCGCGCTTGATCTTCAAGGTGTTGCAAAACGCAAAAAAGGCCGTTCCAAATACGGTACCAAAAAGGAGACCAAGTAATGCCTAGGAAAGTAACTACCAGTCTGCAGCGCCGACTGTCGCCTGACCGCAAATACCAGAGTGTATTGGTCCAGAGGTTAATAAACAAATCGATGCTTGACGGCAAAAAGCATGTCGCTGAACGTGCCGTTTATGAAGCTTTGGAGATTGCAGCCAAGAAACTTGGCAGCGAAAACCCGCTTGAAGTATTCGAAAAAGCATTGAAGAACGTTTCGCCCAACTTCGAAGTCAAATCACGTCGAGTCGGTGGTGCGAACTATCAAATTCCATTTCCGATTCAGGGTCACAGACAATTACACTTTGCCTTCAGTTGGTTAGTTCAATCAGCTCGCGATCGCAAAGGTATGTCCTATTCCCAGTGCTTGGCTCAGGAAATAATCGACGCATGCGGTGAAACCGGCGGCGCATACAAAAAGAAAGAGGATACGCATCGAATGGCCGAAGCCAACCGTGCATTTGCACACTTCGCCCGCGCGTAAATATAATCCAAAATACATAGCTCCGATAAATTGTCGGAGCTATTATTTTTGGAATTAAGCTTATGCTATACTATGGTCAGTGAAAAAACGAAACCACAAAATTTTAAGTAAAACTAAGAGTAGACCCAAGCACTCTAGCCACAAGAAAAAGAGCGGAGTCAAGATACGGCCACTAAATGCTTTTACGCTTGTAGAATTCATTGTCGTTTTTGTTATTATTGCTATCCTGATGTCTATTACATCCGTCGCTTATATGAATATTCAGCGAAAAGCTAATAGCGCGCTTCTAAGGACCGATCTTGATAGTGTTTTGAAGCAATTGAACATGTTTGAAGCCGAAAATGGGAGTTTCCCGTCAACAATAGATTGCACCGTACCTGATAGCTCTACGAACAAATGCGTCAAGGCCTCGAACGGCGTTGTCCATGAATATATAATGCAATCTGCGGATGAAGCTTTGTTTTGTTTAGCATCAGAAAAAAGTGAGTATAGGTATAATATCGATCAGGATGGCGACGTGATGGCCGGTCCGTGTCCTACCGTTTATTTAGTTGCCAGCAATTCGGTGTCGTACAACGGCGTTGGTAATACTTGGTATGACGTCAGCGGCAATGAAAATAACAGTGATCTTTCGGGTGTGACTTATTCAGTAGTAAACGGGGGTGTGTTCAGTTTTGACGGCGTCAACGACTTTGTCAGCTCTGACGGAGTGGAAGGTATTGATTCCGATTTAATCACAGTTAGTACGTGGATCAGACCCGGTAGCTTAAATGGAACTTACGAAATATCTAACCAAGGAGAATGGACGACAGGTTCTTGGACTGGTTGGCGTTTTAGGCAAATAGGCGGTTCCGTGAATTTCAGTATAAGTGACGGAACGGCTAATAACTACGAATGTTCGGGAAGTGGTTTTAGCTCTATAGGCTGGCACTATGTAGTCGGAGTGTGGGACGGCCAACAAATCATAATCTATATCGATGGCAAGCAGGATGCTAGCTGCTCTGAGTTCGTCGAATATCATGGCAATAGCGGTGCTCACTCTATAGGCAAGTTCGCCGGTTCGCCATATTATTTCAACGGCTTGATAGGCAGTATTTCAATCTATGACGAAGCCTTAAATTCTTATGAAGTGCAGGAAAATTTCGATATAACAAAATCCCAATACGGATTATAAGTTTTTAGGTTACAAATCTGGATTTATAACTGATTTTCTGATAAAATAAACCTCAAGTGCTATTTTTTATGGCAAAAAATATTAAATCGCCATTCGCAGTCCGCTTAATAGTGAAAGCGAAGGCAGTAAAAGGATAATTAAGTACATGGCAGAAAGAAATGTCCCATTAAAGGATTTTCGCAATATCGGCATTATTGCACATATCGATGCGGGAAAAACGACGACTACCGAAGCTATCTTGTATCGAACCGGCTTGTCTCACAAAATAGGTCTGGTACATGAGGGCGAAACTACGACCGACTGGATGGAGCAAGAGCGCGAACGCGGTATTACTATTACGTCGGCAGCTGTTACGGCGTTTTGGAAAGACCATAAAATCAATCTGATCGATACGCCGGGGCACATCGATTTTACGGCTGAAGTCGAACGTTCACTCCGCGTTCTTGACGGCGCTGTCGTTGTGTTTGACGGCAAAATGGGCGTCGAGGCTCAGTCTGAAACTGTTTGGCGCCAAGCCAACAAATACAGTGTTCCGCGAATCTGTTTTATTAACAAAATCAATCAGACCGGCGGTGATTTTTATAAGTCGCTGGAATCAATTCACAGGCGGCTTTCAAAAAATGCCTTGCCGATTCATCTGCCTATCGGTTTTGAAAAAGACATTTGCGGTGTTATCGATTTGATTGAAATGAAAGCCTACACTTATAAGGACTATGCCGATCACGAATTGATTATCGGTGATATTCCGGCTGACATGCTGGAAAAGGCCAAAAATGCCCGCAGCTTGCTGATTGAAGCTGCCGTCGAAGCTGATGACGAGCTGTTTGAGCGATTTCTTGATAAAGGCGAAGATTCTATTACGATCGATGAACTTAAGGGAGCATTGCGCAAACGCGTCTTGGCTGGTGACTTTTATCTGGTAACCGGCGGCGATGGCCGCGGCGTTATTGTCGAAAAAGTACTTGATATGGTGGTTGAATTCCTTCCGTCGCCGCTTGACGTCGATGCTATCTGGGGCCAAAACCCTAAAACCGGCGACGAAATCGAGCGTAAACCTGATAATAGCGAGCCACTGGCGGCGCTAGCGTTCAAAATCGCTACCGACCCGTTCGTTGGCAAATTGATTTTTGTACGCGTATATAGCGGTAAAATGATTGCTGGTTCATATGTCTTGAATACGACGACCGGTGAAAAAGAACGCATCGGACGCATCGTTCGTATGCACGCTGACAAGCGTGAAGATATCGATATGATTGGCGCTGGCGACATTGCCGCAGTAGTCGGTCTGAAAGATACCTTCACTGGTGCGACTTTGTCCGATATTGCCCATCCGATTGCACTGGAATCTATCTCGTTCCCTGAGCCGCCGGTATCGATTGCCGTAGAACCGAAAACTAAATCTGACCAAGAAAAAATGGGCATCGCCTTGCAGCGACTTGCCGAAGAGGATCCGACCTTTAGGGTGCACACCGACGAAGAGACCGGACAGACGATTATGTCTGGAATGGGTGAGTTGCACCTGGATATCTTGATCGACCGTATGAGGCGCGAATTTAAAGTTGAAGCCAACGTTGGCGAACCGCAAGTTGCATTCCGTGAAAGTATCAAAGGCACGTCAAGCGTACAAGGACGCCACGTCAAACAATCCGGCGGTCGCGGTCAATACGGCGACGTCTGGATTAAATTCGAACCAAATGAACCTGGTAAAGGCTTTGAATTCATTGATTCTATCAAGGGTGGCGTCGTTCCTCAGGAATACCGCAAACCCGTCGAGATGGGCGTACGCGAAACTTTGGATGGCGGCGTTATCGCCGGTTATCCGGTCGTTGACGTCAAAGCTACTCTTTATGACGGTAGCTACCATGATGTTGACTCATCGGAACTTGCTTTCAAATTAGCTGGAGCCTTGGCTACTCGAGACGGTATCAAACAGGCAACGCCAATTCTATTGGAACCTATTATGCACGTCGAAGTAACTACCCCTGAAGATTTCATGGGTGATGTCATCGGCGATTTGAATTCACGCCGCGGCCGAATCGAAGAAATGGTTGATCTTAGTGCCGGTGTCAAGTTAATCAAGGCGTTCGTGCCGCTGGCAAACATGTTTGGCTACACGACCGAACTGCGCTCAATGAGCCAAGGCCGGGCTGTCAGTACCATGGAACTTGCCCAATACGAAGAAGTACCACCGAACGTATCCCGCGAAATTATCGAAAAACGCGGCAAATAGTAATCAATAAACACTTTACATCTTGGACTAACTTCTGTACAATTGCATATATACGTCGCGGGGCGGTAATTATGATTGCTCTCGTCTAAATATTAAACGCATTCGTCTAAAAGCGAAGGCAGATAAAGGAGAAATAACTAAATGGCAGATTTCGATCGCTCGAAACCACATGTCAACGTCGGTACGATGGGACACGTCGACCACGGCAAAACAACTTTAACGGCAGCTATTACTGCAGTGTTGGCCAAGAGGCTTCCAAGCTCAGTTAACAAAGCAGTTTCATATGCTCAAATCGACAACGCTCCTGAAGAGCACGCCCGCGGTATTACTATCGCAACCAGCCACCAGGAATATGAATCAGCCAAGCGCCACTATGCACACGTTGATATGCCAGGTCACGCTGACTACATCAAGAACATGATTACCGGTGCTGCTCAAATCGACGGTGCAATTTTAGTAGTTGCTGCCAATGACGGTCCGCTTCCTCAGACACGTGAACACGTTCTGTTGGCTCACCAAGTCGGCGTTCCAAAGATCGTTGTATTCCTAAACAAAATGGACTTAGCTGATCCTGAACTAGTCGAATTAGTTGAAATGGATATTCGCGAACTGTTAGCTAAAAACGGTTACGACGAAAACGCCCCGATTATCAAAGGTTCTGCTACCAAAGCACTTGAAGGTGATAAAGAGTCCGAAGACGCTATCATGGAACTGGTCGACGCTCTTGACAGCTACATCCCAGAACCTATCCGCGAACTTGACAAGCCTTTCTTGATGCCTATCGAAGACGTATTCTCGATCAAAGGCCGCGGCACAGTTGCTACAGGTCGTATCGAACGCGGTGTTATTAAATTGAACGACGCGGTTGAAATCGTTGGCATTCGCCCGACTCAAACATCGGTCGTTACCGGTATCGAAGCATTCAAAAAGAATCTTGACCAAGGTCAAGCTGGTGACAACGCAGGTATCTTGCTGCGAGGCATTGAGCGCGATCAAATCGAGCGCGGCCAAGTTGTCGTCAAACCTGGCAGTCTGACTCCTCACACTGAATTTGAAGCCGAAGTCTACATCCTCAAAAAAGAGGAAGGCGGCCGCCATACTCCGTTCAGCAAGGGTTACAAACCTCAGTTCTACTTCCGTACGACTGACGTGACCGGTGAAGTCGAACTTCCTGCTGACAAAGAGTTGGTCATCCCTGGCGACACTTTGACATTCAAAGTCAAATTACTGGCTCCAATCGCGATGGAAAAAGGTCTGACCTTTGCTATTCGTGAAGGCGGTAAAACCGTCGGCGCCGGTGTCGTTACTAACATCACCAAATAATCGTAATTCGATTCGCATAAATACCTCCGCAACAGCGGAGGTATTTTGTTATACTGATTAAATGAATATTGTGGAGTCTGCTAAAGAGTTAGCAAAAAACGCCCATCAAGGACAGTTTTACGGTACGGGCGATCCATATTACTACCATCTTGAACAAGTGGCGACTATGGCGTCGAAACTTGGCTATGGTGATGAAGTCGTTGCAGCGGCATATTTGCACGATATAATCGAAGATACGACTGTGACCGAAGATGATTTGATAAAACTATTTCCTATTCCTGTAGTAAATGCGGTTGAAGCAGTGACATTTGTCAGCGATGATTACGAATCAAAAATCAATAAGGCTATGAGCGACCCTTTGGGGCACGTCGTAAAATTTTGTGATGCCAGCTGCAACTATTCAAACTCGGTTATTTACGGTCCAAAGCTATGGCATGATTGCAGCTATACTGAATTTGTTACTAGACGTGCAGGTTATGTATCAAAGTTACTAAATAAATTACCAACACCAGAAGACATTAAAAAATTCTTAGGCACGGACTGAAAAACTTGTATATTGACCAGAAATTATGTTATAGTTTATCTGTATTAAAATAAATGATACCGA
>CAZEGB010000019.1:17987-21033 GCA_964511655.1 uncultured Saccharimonas sp. (SeqCode)
AAACGCCTGATCGACATTACCAACGCAACTCCAAAAACTATCGACAGTTTGCAGAATCTTAGTTTGCCTGCCGGCGTAGACGCCGAAATCCGAATGTAGTTTCTGAAATAAAATTAATAACTCCGCCTAGGCGGAGTTATTTTTTTGTTTAATATTTGTTAAACAGTTTGGATACTTTCAAGTATGCGAAGGGTGTCAATTTGAATATTTAAAACCCACAGCGATAGTGCCAAAATGTAGATAAACAATATCGACCAGTAAATCGTCTGGTCTGTAATGCGGAATGACATGAAGTCCGTCGAATCTCTGCCTATCTTGAATGACTTGACCGCTGCCGCTTTCTTAGGGGCTGATCGCTTTACTGCTCGCTTTTTTTTGGCTGGCATAATCTAATATACTCCTTTGATAATACTTTATGACAACAGTATGACGTATTTGTTCGATAAACTCAAGCGTTTTGACGATAATTATTTTTTATACGTCGTTTGCTATACTATCAAGCAGATGAATTTTAAAAGACGCAGAATAAAAATAGTTCAAGTATTGTTGATTATCGCAGGCCTTGTGTTGTGTGTTTCAGCGGGCGTTATAGTGTACGTGGGCTTATTAAAAAATTCCGAAAAACAATCTGTTTCCGAAACAAAATCAACGCCTAGTGCGCAGACAGAAATATCAGAAAAGCCTAAAATTGAGACACCTGTGATACATCTTGCGGCGATGGGCGATATGTTGGCGCACGACACGATTATCGCCAACGCCAAGACCGACAGTGGTTACGATTTTGGAAAATATTTTTCTAATATCAAATCGAGTTATCAGAATTCGGACGTAGTTTTTTGTAATCAAGAAGGCCTAAGTGCCGGTGAACAGTACGGCATTAGCGGCTACCCTTCATTTAACGCACCGGCGAAATTTGCTCAAGATTTGCAATCCGGTGCGGGATGCAACATGATTAATTTAGCTAATAATCATATGGGCGACAAAGGTGTCGCTGCTATAAGTGCGACAATTGATGTTTGGAATGGACTAAAACCATTGGCTTTCAGCGGCGCAAATAAAAGTTCCGCCGATCAGCAAATAGTTAGTTATTTTACTAAGAACGGTATAAAAGTCGGCTTTGTTTCGTTTGCTGATTTCAATAACAACGCTTCTACGCCAAGTTTCAGCATTAACCTCTATCATAACGAAGCCTTGGTAAGGCAGCTTGTAGGCGAGGCTCGCGCGAATTCTGACGTAGTCATCGTATCAATGCACTGGGGTGTCGAAGACTCCGGTATCATTAGTAGCGACCAGCGAAATGCAGTAAATCTACTTAGTACGCTTGGAACTGACATTATTATTGGCACCGGCCCGCACGTTCTGCAGCCGATCGAAACCGTGACTCGCCCTGACGGCGGCAAGATGGTAGTTTGGTATTCTTTGGGTAATATGTTATCGTCACAACTTAAAATAACTGAATTAATTGGCGGCATTGCCAAAATGGATATAACTAAGAGTAGCGATTCCAAAATAACTATCAGTAATTTAACTTTCACGCCGACATATATGCATTATGAATGGACGGCGCAGCAAGCTGCGAACGGCGATTTGCTAGCGCGTCATAATGCGATGATATATCTGTTAAAGGATGCGGCCGTGCCTTTGTCGAAATCGTTATTCAATACGACTGTTGCCGTGCAAAAACAATACGTCATCAATACGTTGGGGGCTGGAGTCGTCGTTGAGTAGTTCGGTTATCTTCACTGCTCAACTTAACTTTCACAGCACACTCTAACAGGGGAGCTTTCGCCCGTTACAATCTAACTGGGAAACCACCGCCTACGGCTTCGCTGTACAGCGAACGGCTGAACCCAGGACCGTCCGCAGACGGTCTTTGGGTCACAGTCTGTTCAAATATAGCAGCGAAAATAACCGCTTCGTATCGTGGGGTTATTCGATTGCGCCATTTGATTTAAGTGTTGCGAGAGCTGCTTCTAGATATGGCCAGGCTTCGTCAAGCGTCAGTTCGCTTTGATAAAGTGAAGTTGCTAATTCGACGCCGACGTAACGGAAATGCCACGGTTCATAGCTGTAACCGGTAACAGATACTTTTTCTTCGGGGTATCGCAGAATAAAACCGTATTTATAAGAATTTGCCGCCAGCCATATTCCTTCCGGGGTACTAGCGAAGCATTCGCTTAAATAGCAATAGCGAGAGACGGTAGTCAAATCAATGGCAAGTCCGGTCTGGTGTTCGCTTTGTCCTGGTCTGGCGATAGTTTGGTTAGCGACTTCTTCGCCGACACTTCTGGCTAGACTATTGAAATATGTCGCTTGCAATGCAGCCGATCGGTAGCCGCTGCCAATCATCAGTGAATAACCTAATTCCGAAGCAGCGGCGAACATGTCTTTAATTGAATTTTCGATATCCGATCTAGCAGATCGCTCGGCGTCGCTTTTGTCAGTCCTTGTTTCGACGTCCGGGATTTTCAAGTTCGCTGGGATATAGTCGGTAGAAATCGGATGGGTTTTGCTGACAATTATCCATATACTTTCTGGCTGACTGTAGTCCGCGATAATAGCTTGGATTTTACCGGCGCCGGGCAATGCGATATATATAGGCTCTTTTTCCTTGTCTTCATTAGCAGCCGTCGGCGTGTTTACGTCAATTAGATGCTCGTCTTCAACCTGTTTATTGTTTGTGCTAACTTGCTTTGTGTCCAGATATTCTAAGTAAAGATAACTTCCGTATGCCGCTCCACAGATAATAATTAACGCCGCGAGACCAATTACCAGTCTGTGGAACGCAATTTTTCGAGAGTTTTTTCGTAGATGCATAGTCTGATATTTATACTACCATATTTCGTCCGAATATCTTGACGCATAACAGATAGTATGATAAACTTACACGGTAACTTTTAAGAAAATATTAGACAATTCTTGGTGAATTGGTAAGTCCGATACAAAGGAAACTGCCTCCCACCAAGAATTTTAAGTGGGAGATAGAAGGCAATGAAAGCACTTCTCGGTACCAAGATTGGTATGACCCAAATCATCAGCAAGGATG
>CAZEGB010000020.1:0-20253 GCA_964511655.1 uncultured Saccharimonas sp. (SeqCode)
ACCGCCGGCACGACTACCGTTCGAGCTAAAGGTGACCTGACACTTAACAGCAGTAACGGTAACACCAGTCTAGGCGCGTCGAACGGCACAATGACAATCTCAAGCAGCGGCAACTCGTCAATGAGCAGCTCGGCTGGCACATTACAATTGACCGGCAATGGCAATACGACTTTATCCAGTACGACTGGCACGGTTGGCATAACCAGCAGCGGTGCCACGACCGTCGGAACCAATGGTAATACTCGTGCGACCTTTGACACTTCATATGCGGTTTACTTCGGTGCCGGTGTCACCGGTGCTGTTAACCCGTTCACACTCAGCGCCACCGGCGGTACGGCAGGTGTTGCCGGCAGCTCGCTTACCGTTCAAGGCGGTACCGGCGGTTCCAGCTCGACCGGCGGCGCTTTGACATTGAAAGGCGGTAGCGGCGGTTCGACGTCGGGTGCTGGCGGCGCTTTGACGGTTCAGGGCGGAAACGCTACTGCCGGCAACTCTAACGGCGGTGATTTAATAATGAATGCCGGACTAAAAAACGGCAGCGGGACTGACGGTAATATTTACATGGGAACAGCTAACGCTAGCAATACCATCCAGATCGGCAACACGACAAATGCCGTGACTCAAAATGTCTACATTGGCAATAATAACACCGCTAGTAGTACCACGAATGTAACTATCGGTTCTGGCAGCTCGGCCGCTGGCGGTTCAACCACTGTTCAATCAAAAGGCAACATGAGCATGACCAGCAGCAATGGCACGATTACCATGAGCAGTAATGGCAGCTTCAGCGCCAGCAGCGTAGCCGGCACGTTTTCTATCAGTGGCAGCGGTAACGTCTCATTGACGAGCACGGCCGGTACAGTCGGCCTGGCCAGCAGCGGCAATACGACAGTCACCACCAACGGCATTGTCCGCGGCACTTTCGACGCTGCTAATGGCCTATACCTGGGTAATGGTGTCACGGCAGCGGCGCCGAATAACTTCACTCTCAGCGGCACTGGTAGCAGCACTACAGCAGTGTCCGGCAGCGCTCTGACTATCCAGGGCGGTAATGCCACGGTTGGCAATGCTAACGGCGGCAACGTCACAGTTACCGGTGGCACAGGTTATGGCACAGGCGTAAACGGGCTGGTCGTCCTGACTACGCCAACATTTTCGACCGTTTCTAATGATGCCAACTGTTACACTGGCGGCGTATTGGTCGCATCCAGTTGTACAATTGCCATGTCATCCGTTAATAACTCTTCGGCCGTTCTGGTCGGTTTCAATACTACCAGTCAAACAGCTACTATGCCTGACCCGACGACGTCTACTGCAGGCCGTGTAATCTATATTACGGCTGCCAACGGCTCGAGCGATTTTACACTATCAGTTAACGGTGGCGGCACCGGCAATACGATTGCTATGCGCCAAAACACGACTGCAACTATGATCTGGAACGGTACCGACTGGACCGCAGCCGGCGCCTCCAGCTCAACAACCTTACAATCAGCCTACGATAACACACTTCAGAACGCTGGTGGCGCAGAATTGGTAGTTAGCCACACTTCAACTACTAACGGCCTAACCATTCGCGACAGTTCAGTAAGCCCCGTCAACGGAACACTTCTAAGCATACAGACCTCTTCCGCTGCCGGGTTACTATCAGTAAACAGCAATGTAACGGAATATTCATCAGATAGTGGCGCAGAAGTTGCCGGCGCTTCGTCTAGCGTATTCCCCTCGAATACTTGGTCTACTGTCGCAGGATCCACGATCAGCAGGTACACTACCGTTGGTAATTTCATATCTACTGGTCAAGCATCTGTCTCGGTTACTACTTCAACTTCCGCTAATAGCGGCGTAAAGAATACTCTGACCTCGTCATTAACCGCTAATACTACATATAACGTTTCATTCACGACTCGCCTTTCAAGCGGAACGTTCACGGATCTTAACGTATATTATTCAATCGATGGCAGCGCTGCGTCGGTAGAATGTACATCCTCAAAAGCGGCCAACACCAGCATCTGGACAAAAGTTAACTGCACCTTTACTGCGCCTTCGTCAGGTATCACCTCTAACAACGCCATATTTATTCGACAAACAGGTAGCGGCACATCCAGAACCTTCTACGTGGATAATCTAAGCGTGACTATTGCCGCCGATTACAATTACGCCACGGACGGCAGCGTCAATGATGGAGCCAGCTTTTCTACCAACTGGGCAGCCGTATCAAGTGCAAGTGTGTCCAGAAGCACCACGGTGGGTTATGACGCCAGCGATAGCGCCCAAGTAACCACGACTGGTAACGGACAAGGCGTACGGAACAAGCTGTCTGTCAATCCTTTGCCAGGAACCCTTTATCGTATCACTGTCTATGCCTCATCATCATCCTCCCTGGCCACGTTTACCGTAAGATACTCCCGCGACGGAGGAACTAATTTCGTATCCTGCGTCGACTACAATACCCAAACGATATCAACACCAGTTTCTGACTTCACAAAGGTCACGTGCTACGTCACCACGGACTCGTCTAGCCCGACAAATACTTATGTTTACTTCACTCAGTCGGACGCAACGGCCAGAACTTTCCATGTAGACGCGTTCTCCATGACGCTCTCAAGCAATAGCGTACCGAACGTCCAAATAGGCAGTGGTATAAACGGAGGACCGGTAACACTATTGACTTTAGACCGCGGAGCATCAGCGCCAATTGCAAGCGACAATGATGCACTGCTCGGATCAATGTATTATGATACAAGCCTTGGGAAGCTCCAGTGTTATGAGGCTGACGGCTGGGGCGCTTGTGGTTCATCACCAGATAACGTCATCACGATTTCTCCAGAATTCACCAACGCCGTCATGCACGGTACAGGAGTCGGCACAATGACTTCGGATCTTTGTTCCGACACTCTGAATATCAATGACGGCAGCTCATCACAACCGACCATTTGCGGATCCAACGAAACATATAACTTTTACAAATGGACATCTCCTCAGGCCAGTGCGCAAACTTACGGTATATATGTAACGTATCAATTGCCAAGCACATTCAAGGAATTTGTGTCAGGCGAAACTTCACTAATGGGACGCACCGACAGTTCGAATGCGACGGTTCAATATCAAATCTACCGCAACGATGCTTCAACGGGTCTAACAGCCTGCGGTTCCGCCATTGCAGTATCTACAGGCTCTCAAACTTCTTGGCAAATCGGCGTAGCCTCAGGGGCGGCCGATCCGTCAACGTGCAGCTTCGCAGCCGGGAACAGTATCGTATTCAAAATTAGCGTGACTGCCAGCCAGAACGCCAATTCATATATCGGAAACCTCAACTTCATATTCTCTAATAGGTAAACAAATGAAAAACATGACTAATAGAAAAAAACGGCCTGTGATAAACTTGAAAAACAAGAGCGCCTTTTTTGTCCGTATAACCAAGAAACTAAACAGGAAAAAAGCAGTTATTAGACCATTAACAAACAAATTGAAGCTGAATTTTTTTGTTCTATTGCCAGGCGTCGTACTCGCGATTGGCGGCTTTTTGGTGTATCAAAACTTTTTCATGGTTCGTTCTTATGATCTTGGAAAAGCAAGCTCCCTATTAAGCCAAACAAACCAATCCATCGCTCAAAAAATTAAATATGACAATAGCAGTCAAGCATACAAATTTGACAACGGACAAAGTTTTGAATCGTCGGAATCAATCCAAACCGGAACTGCAAATATTACGTCGGTCATATACAAAAACCCTTCAGAAGGCACAGTAGTAACAGACTCAGTAAATGATGTGGACTTAACATTAAGACCGAAATATTCGCTTCAAAGCGGTGCACAAAAGGACAATCGCATAATATTCCCGTTAAAGAACGCAAGCGGCTGGACTGTATATACGGTTCATAACACCGGCATCAAGGAGGACATTATTCTGACTGAATCAGATTCGGACGAAGCGACGTTTGAATATTCTATGGCGCTCGGAGATAGCATGGAAGCCAGACAAGAATCTGACGGCAGCATCGGCGTTTATGGCAATTCTATATTTAGCGGTAACATAACCGCAGGTACGGAAAAAGATGCCGAACTGTTAGAAAAGGCAAAGCAAAATTCAGAGAAAAACACTTTGTTTTTTTCTATCCCGAAACCGATAATCATGGAATACGGTGGTAACAGGTCAGAGGTAAAAGGTATTTTTAAACTAGATGGCAACAGTTTGAAAATAAAGGTTAGCGGCCTAAAAGCAGCCACATACCCGCTCACCATTGACCCAAGTATTTACGTCGCTACCGCACAGCAGTTTATGAGCGGCAATAACGAGACTAACATCAATTTCAACGTCGAAGACCAACTGATCGAGAAGGGCCGCACGACAGGGGCAAGATTCAATGAATGGAATGATACTACCAGCCTGACGACGGCATCATGGGGCGGTGGGACCGTTGCAGCTGGCGGATTTATCTATTCTATCGGCGGTACGTCTTTCACTGGAAAAATATATAACACACAGGGGTCGGATACGTTTACAGTTCCGAGCGGCGTAACCAGTATCACCGTAAAAATATGGGGCGCCGGTGCTGGCGGCGGTGGCGGTGGTAACGGTGCTGCCGGTGCTGCCGGTGGCGGTGGTGGATACACGGAAGCAACGTTGACCGTCACCCCGAGCGAAACATTGAATGTTTATGTCGGTGGTGGCGGAAGTGGTGGCTTATATAACTCCAGCGGAAGTGACGCTGGTGGTGGTGGTGGTGGTGGTGGATACTCGAGCCTTTATAGAAGCACAACACCCTTGATGATTGCTGCCGGTGGCGGCGGTGGCGGCGGCGCTCGCATTTCACGTAGCGGTGGTGCTGGTGGTGCTGGTGGCGGCACAAGCGGCGTTGCAGGTACGACTGTTGGATATGCTGCTGGTGGTGGTGGTGGCACATCAAGTGCCGGCGGTAGCGGAGGCGCCAATTCGAGCGGTAACGATGGGTCCGCAGGATCCTCGCTAACCGGTGGCGCTGGCGCCGACGGCCGAAGCAACGACGGAACCGACGGATCCGGCGCCGCGGGCGGCCAAGCAAGCGGCGGTGACGGTGGACAACCAAATGTCAATACGACGCGCGCCGGTGGTGGCGGTGGTGGCGGTGGATATTACGGTGGTGGTGGTGGTGGCGCCACCCGAAGCAACAATGCTGATGCCGGTGGTGGCGGTGGTGGCGGATCCAGCTATATTATTACCGGCGCAACCGGTACGTCCAATACGGCCGGCAGCGGATCGACTCCAGGAAATTCAGGCGATTCATATCGTAACGGAGCCGGAAATGGCGGCAGCGGTGGTGCAAGCCTGGGTAACGGTGATACCGGAGCGAACGGATTGGTAGTAATAGCATACGGGACCGGCATGACAGTATCACAGTCGGTAAATTGGGCGAAATTCAACACCACAACAGGAGAAGTCGAAAGTGCAAACCCGGGCAGCGGAACTTGTAGCGGATGGTGTACGACCGCAGCCTATGACCTACCAGATGGAAGAACTAACTATTCATTAGTTGCATACAACGGTTTCTTGTATGCGATCGGCGGAAAAGACAACACGGGCACTTTAAAAAGTTCGATATACATCGCAAAGCTTGGCGCCAATGGTGAACCCCAGCTTTGGCACCCCACAAATACGGATAAAAGCACTTGGAATTACTGGTACACCGACACCGGACTAAACTCTGCCAGATCGGATTTTACAGCTGTGGCATACAATAACCGTCTGTATGTGCTTGGTGGCATATCAGCCAGTGGACCGATTAATACTGTTCAGTATGCCGATATTACCGCTAACGGAACCATCGGCAGCTGGACAACGTCTACCAACTTGCCGTACAACCTATACGGCCATAGCACTCAGGTATATAATGATCGCTTGTATATTATAGGTGGGGCTAGCAGTGTTGGCGACAGCCCGCTTTCAAATGTTTATTACATAAAAATAAACAGTGACGGTTCACTCAATAGTTGGGTTCAAACGACAAGTTTTTCTACTGGCCGCCTTGCGCAAGGCGGCAACATGTCAGTCGTCTGGGGGGCATATATATACATATCCGGCGGATGCAGTGCCGTTAACGGCAGCGGCTACTGCACGACCGTGCAATCAGACACGCAAGTTGCAAGCATTAATGCTGACGGCAGTATCGACGCTTGGAATACAGTCGGTGGGGCCAGCAGCCAAAGAATGGGATTCGGTATGGTTGCCTGGCGCGATAACATTTACGAAATTGGTGGATGCTTGTCTCAAAATACGAGTACGGGAGTTTGCACCTCCGTATTGGAAGGAATCAAATATGGCACAATTAATCAGGATGGTGACGCTTCAACAGTATCGCAGTCCGTCAGCAGCGGCACCGATCCCTGTAGTGGAACGAGTCCATATAATTGCAATCTGCCGGGCACAAGCTACATCGGAAATATGCTGACGTCAGCCATTATTACAAACGGCTATTTGTATGTCATTGGTGGTTGCACGAACAATAGATGTTCTAATACGATCGGCAATGTCGCATACGTGGCAATATCATCAACTGGCCAGACAACAAGGCCTGCGACTTGCCCATCCGGCACCTACCGAGGAAACATCTGGTGCGTCGATAGCACGAATACGATTTCCGGAGGGATAGCCGCTTCAAGCCCGGTGGTATTCGGCGGCAGATTATATTTGGTCGGCGGCATGGACGGATCCGGCAACACGAACGGACTGTACAGGGCGACGCTGAATAGCGACGGGAGTATAGGATCCTGGACAACACAATCACTAACAGGGCTTGGCGCCACGTCCGTCTCATATAATTACGCGTACGCCCGCGCCAACCCGAACTCGGCAGGGACAAACCCAGGCAATCTGTTCATATTTGGCGGCTGCTCAACTACGTCAGGGGCCGGATGCTCAGCATATGCACAAGGCGTATACAAGTGCAACATTCAATCAAGCGGCGCAATAGCCAGCTGTTCGACCAGTGGTCAATTGCAGATAGGAACTATATCTGGGGCATCCGGAACCGGATTAGGAGCCATGGGAGGAACAGTATACGCTAATTATGTATACCTTATTGGCGGACTTGCCCCTAACGTGACCGACCTTACTACGGTCAGATATGCCAAAATTGATAATAGCAACAATGTCGTAGCCGTCAGTGGAAGCTCATGGCTACAAGCGCCAAACGAAATGGAAGTTGGACGTCGCCGTGCTTCGGCCTTTGGCTATAACGGCTACATATACGTCACCGGTGGCTACGACGCGACTGAGGGAGTCCTTCCTGATATCGAGTTCATCAAGATGAACGTAAGCGACGGCAGCCTGGGCAGCGACACTGAAGGATTTAATGTTTCATCAGTCACAATTAACCAGCGCTGGGGATTGACTGTGTCGGTTTCCAACTCGTTCGCCTACGTTATCGGAGGCTGTACTGACGGCGCAAGCCCGAGCAATTGCACGACGCGGACTGATGTCATACAGACCTTCCAAATATATAACAATGACAGCGGTGCTCCGGCTGGATACTCGACCTCGGCGAACACATACTCTACTGCCGCTAATCGAATAGGTGCCAGTAGCGTGATCTTAAACGGCTATATCTATGTGGCTGGCGGTTGTACTAGTACCACCGATTGCACGGCGGCCACCAGCAATGTTTCATACGCGGCAGTTGACGTTAACGGCAATATTGGCACATGGTCCAACACTACGGCCGCTTTGCCGGCAGCTAGGACTTGGGGTAAATTAGAAACCGCAGGAGGATCACTTTATTACATGGGAGGACAAAGCAATACGTCGACCGACGAGAGAAGCGAAGTGTATTATGCCACCCCCTCTTCAGGCAATATCAGCTCCTGGGGAACTGCAAGCAATGCCTTGCCGGCAGCCAGAACCAAATTCGGATCCGCAGTATGGAATGATCGAATTTACGTCGTCGGTGGTCTTAACTCTAGCGCCACCACGACAGCAACGGTATACGTAAGCCCACAGCTCAGTTCTGGCGGCAACATAACTTCCGCATGGTCAACCGAAAGCACGTCTTTCGATGTGGCCAGGAGCGGTTTAACAGTTATGGCGTATGCCAATAACCTGTATGTATTCGGCGGATACGATGGCGCAAATTATCTGAGCGACAGTCAATATTCCCAGATTAATTCCTCTACCGGAAATGTAGGAAGTTGGACGTATTCATCAAGCCTGCCCGAACCGCTTGCAGATGCAGAAGGCTTTGCAGCCAACGGCTATGTTTATTTGCTGGGAGGTCGTTCAGCCGCGACAACATGCAATCCGGTGACATTGGTAGCACCTGTCAGCGCCAACACGACGATTTCAAGCGGCAATAATCCGACGGGCGTCGGCGAGTGGTACGAGACAAATCAGCGATATACCGGCAACCGATACGGAGCTGCGGCCGCTTATTATGACGGCAAGGCCTACATCATTGGAGGAGCCTGCGGTTCTACCTTGACCTACGCCAGCCCGGTAACTCAACAGACAGCACTTCTTTCCCAACCGATGGTGGCGAAATATTCAATAATGATAGATACTGACTCGGACGTTTTTCCGAACTATTGGCTGCTCAATGGCGTAGACAACTCAATCGGAGCAAAATGGAGATTAAAATACCGCTCCATGACGAATATTACGACTTCATGTATCTCACCAGCCATGACCACCTGGGGGTTTGAGACGAATTTTGGCGACGTCACTCTTGGTTTGCCAGGCATCTACACTCCCAAAGACGGTAGCGGTAATAATACGAATTGCGCCCGGTTTTATTACATAAATGTTACGGTCGACAGCGCGCAAGCCTTCGGATATCCCGATGACGTATCGCGCGGTCCAACCATAACTGACTTCACGCTTCAATTTACCGCTGACCCAAGTAAAAGATTGATGCACGGTCGGACGTTCACCGGAGGGCTGCAGCAGCCAATTGACACGCCATATTATTCTTATTGAATGGATCAGTAGCATATGAACAACGACATCAAACAAAAAAAACGACTCGCCGCCAAACGACCGAGGGTTTGGCAGGACATCGTCATTAACAAACCGCCAGTCGAGGCCAAGCCGAATCCAAAAACACCTGAACCAACCTTCAAATCTAAATTCAAATTCAATCTCAAGCTGCCCAAAATACCGAAATTTAAAAAAATAAAACTGACCCGAAAAAGTATGGCGGTCATCGTGATCGTCGCGCTATCAATCATCTCTCTGACTGTTTACGGTTTTGCTCGTAGTCAGAACAGCTCGACAATAAATACGAACGGAAAAGACAACACCCCATACAAAACGACCAAACTCGAAACCGGTACCCCGAAATATCAAACTATTACGCCCGATAAACAAGATGTCACTTGGACAAAAATCAGCCCGCCTGAATCAGACTCGCAAATCTACGCCTATACTGATAGCATCGGCGACGTTTCAATCAGTGTCACCGAGCAGCCTCTGCCCGATGAATTCAAGACTGATACATCCCACAAAATCGAAAAACTTGCCAAGGATTATGACGCCAATATCAAATTGACAGCCGAAAATACCGTAATATACGTTGGTACTTCAGCCAGGGATTCGATCCAATCGATCATACTTGTTAAGGACAACTTGCTGATAATGATTAAATCCAAAAACATAATTAGCAATCAGGACTGGGTCAATTACATAAATTCATTGGAATAGCCTGTCAGTTCAACTGGCCGACGATTTCTAAATAACCCCTGGCGAAGCCAGATTTTCCATTCCTATAACAGGTCACGTCGACATTCCATTCGCCAATCGCGCCCGAGGTGGGAACATCCCAATCCCAACTGGCCATGCCATATCCGTTGGCTGCTTGATCGACCAATCCGGCGCTGGATATTAATTCATTTTTTTCGTTCACGACCTTTATTTTGCAATTCGAACCTTCTAGCGTCCTGACTGCGATCGAAACCTCAGATCCAGGAGTTACCCGAGGGGTGAATGACTGTATTGATACGCCCACGGGCGCATCAGGTGAGGGAGAAGCCCTTTTTATCGTCGTGCCTTTGCTGGTACTTGTATCAATTTTGCTTTCAACTATTTTGGTATTTTTACTAACGACCCAGGTATACGCAAAACCCAAACCTATCAAAGCTACCGCTATCAAAGTCGCACTGAAAGCAACGCCCCGCGTAAATCTAATCGCGAGGCGTCGTTTCCAAGGTTTAAGCAGACCCTTTCGTTTTATTCTCAACACATTAATTTTATCTGTTTACTTATGTTCTTTGATATATTTAGTAATGGCCTGAGTAACTTTACTGTCATTCTTGATATTTTCAAAAAATAAAATCTGAGACTTGTCGACGATCATCTCATCTTCGGGACCGTGGATTTCATTGCCCAATTTAATCAGTTGAACGTCATTGGTTTTATTGCTGGCATCTTGAACCGAGTTGGAATCGCTCGCCGTAGTCTGTAGATAGAATATGTTATCCAACTTGAAATAACCGCCGCCAAGTTTATGCAACTTTCCAAAGTATACTTGACCGTTAGTCAAAAAAACGGCTTGATACCTCTCGTCTTCTATATAATTCGACACGGCCGAAAATAAAATCCAAATACTGTCTTACTTGATACATTTTGACGGCAATACGGTTACCGTATCGGAATATTCTCAACCTCCGGAGTTTACGGAGATTCCGGAATACAAAAACCGCTTTTTATCAAATGTCATAAATCAATACGACACAGTACAAACATCTAACGGCACGATTTACCTGGGACGCGCGACCAAACAAGACAAAAAGCAGCTTGCACTAATGATCGAGAGAGGGTTGCTTGTATTTATGAGCCCGGACAAAGATCTGGCTAACGCCCAGTGGCGTAGTATTGGCGACCAGTTCGAAATTCAAAAAATAACCGACTAAAATCTACGAGACTTAATCGAGCGAACTAACCACCATCAAATCGGCAATGTAGACACCAGATTTTTTTCCCAACACACAAGTTACCGTGACCGGCCATTTGCCTATAGGAACGGATTCTCCTACGGTCCAAGACCAAACTGCCATACCGTATTCGTCCGTGACTTTTGGAACAAGTCCGGAATCGGTACTGGCAATTTTGTTATACACCGCCTTGATTGAACAGGTAGCGCCTGGATTGGATTTAATCGTGATAGACGCATTAGACCCAGGCGTAACCGGTGACGTTATCATCTGCAGCGACACCCCGACCGCGGCGTTAGCAGCCGGCTGGGCATGTTTGACAGTAATTTTAGGTTTGGATTTTAAGTCGCTACTTGGACTAGGGACATAATTATTTTGCCCCATATACCACGTATAAGCTAGGCCGCCGCCGACAAATAACACCAGTAGTACTATGACACTGATCGCTGTCTTTTTCAACGATCTATATGCGCGCCTGGAACGAGGCCCATGAAACCCGATGCCTCTCTTTACTTTCATTTCTGGTTCTTGTATTTGGCGATAGATTCAACTACTTTGCCGTCTTTTTTGAGATTTTCAAAGAATAAGACTTGGTCTTTGCTGATTATCATTTCGTCCGATGGGCCGTGTATTTCGCTCCCAAGCTTGATCAATTGTACGTCCGATATCGAATTGCTCGTAGATTGCAGCGATGAAGTGTCGTTCGAGGTATCGGTTGTCTTGGCTTGGAGGTAATAAATATCCGTCAGTTTCATGTAACCGCCGCCCAAAGTATGGAGCTTGCCGAAATAGACCTGCCCATTCGTCAAAAATACCGCTTGATACTTGCCGCCGTCGATACCCACGCCTACCGCCGACTGGTACCACGACCAACCGCCGAACAGTATCGCTATGACCGCCAACACCGCAAGTGCGATCATCGTAAAGAATTTTAGTTTGCTTTTTTTCGGCTTGGCACTTCGGACTGATGCTGGACTGCTTGGTTTATCCGTTGGTTCATGTGCTGGCCCGCTAGGCCTGTTGATTGGTTCACGGCCCGAAAAACGCGGATTACTAGCACTTATCGGCGACGAATTATTCATACGATTTTTATCTCCCCTACCATTCTCGTTTTCGCTTTTCTTATCATAGCATGAGGGTTATCGATTATCAATCAATCACCTTTCTTGCGCGTTTTTCAATATAACCCCATTGGCTGAATAACTGCTGATTTTTACTTCCCTTTTATCAGCAGCTCAAAATAATCGGTTCCGCCAAACGGGATTTTTTGTTTGATTATCTTTCTGCCCTCTATACTGCTGGCTGTATAGACCGTAAAAATCCCGTAAAAATCATTGATTTCGTCGACCGCCTTTGTTAGCCAGTCTTTCTTTGCCACGTCCTCGAACAAACTCATCTGGTTACGTTTTGAAGGCGTAAGCAAATAACAATAGATCCCAATCGTCCTGACGACGCCGTTAGGCCGTTGATTGAACAGCTCCATGGCTCGGCGGTAAATTTCCTGGTTGGTGTAAAATGAAGTTTTATAGGCCCGCTTCGAATGCCAATATTCTCCGCTATTAAATGACAGCCAGACGCAAACGCCGCGCGCATCAGCTTGCCGAAACCTAAGTTTCATACCTGTCGTCTCGCACAAGAAACTAAGACATGGCAACAGATATTCGTTTTTGCAGGACGGGTCTTTGACTACCCATTGCCGTCCGACCATACCCAAATTAGTTTCGTAATCGTCAATTTCCCAGCCGCGTAAGCGCTGATACCAATACGTTCCCGTTATACCCCTGAACACCTGTTTCTTAAGCGCGTACTCGTCGGCCTTCAAAAATTCCATCGGCGTCATAATACCGCACGAATTGAGCCTGGCTTCGTTATGTTTAGCGATGCCTTTCAAATCCGTCAGTTCTATCTGTTTGTAGTAGTCAATCAAGTTAGTATGGTCGATTTTGTCCAGCCCGTCCGGTTTATGCCAACCAGCAGCTTGTTTAGCCAAAAAGCGATTCACACCGATGCCGACATTTATTTTCATCCAGTCACCTATATCGTCTTTGACGCGTTGTTTGATTTCATAGCCGATATCTTCAAGCGTTCGGCCTTTTAAAATCTGATCCATACCATGAAAATCAACCACACCCTCGTCGATGCTTTTCATCTTAATTTTCGGCGAATAGTCCTTCATGATAGCAATCAGCTTTTCATAGACCGCATGGTACTTCGGCGGATCGGTCTCAACCAAAATAAAGTCAGGGCAGATAGCCATGACTTCGCTCCGGCGCATTCCCACCTTGATACCCAAAGCTTTGGCCTCATAAGACGCTGCGATGACGCAACATTCTTTGGACACGCGATTAGTCACGCCCATCGGTTTTCCGCGCAAGGAAGGACGCGCTTGCTGTTCGGCCGTCGCGAACGCGCTGTTCAGATCGATGTGCATGATCATGGCTTTTTCTTTATTAATATCAAACATAGCGGCCTTCTATCATGCTGACTAGCGTCCAAGTCAAACCTTGGGCATCGAATTCCAACCGATAGTCGTTTACGCCGTCACTCATATCAAAGACATGTATCATACGTTTACCTTTTGCAGTCGGGTGCCTCATCCCGAACACGGTAAAAATAATCTCTTGGCCTCGATACTTCATTTTCCATGGCACGCAAAGCGTCCTCTCCGGCGCATGCGCATAGAAAATCGGGACGATATCAACCCGTTCATTAATGACGACGGTGGGATCCATATTCAGCTCCATCTTAAGAAAAGATATCTTAATTTATATCTGTTAACGGAATTTGGTTTGGAGCTGCCCGATAGCATTCATGAACCGTTATTCACTTATGCGCGACGGGAAACTAAGAGTTGCCTAGAAATAAAGCCTGCAGGTAGAAACGCCGCATGACGAGTACTTGCATGACTAGTTCTATTATAACTTAAATTTATTAATCGGTGTGCTTGGCGGACAGCAAAATATTTTTCGCTGTCTTAAACTCGTCCGATGTAAATAAATCGTCAAGCGCGCTGGTGCCGGTAACTAATTTATTTCCGCCAATTTCATCGATAAAATCGGTCGCCTTGATACTTGCATGCCAAATTACATGTATGCCGCCAAGACCGTCATCATCTGGCTCGACTCGCTCGATCACATTTACCCCGTTAGAATAGCAATAACCCTGAGATTGAACCGTTTTCAATTCATCCGCAGAAGCCGCCTTACCTATATACGCCTCGTAAAAGAACCCGTCGTTGTCACTGTTTACCACGGCTTCAAAATAAGACATATCTGAATAACTTGATAACTCAGTCTGTGTCAATGACATATATTTCAGTATTTCTGCCTCGGCGCACTCGAACCCGAATCCGCCATTTAAAATTTGATAGCTTAGCTCCACATAAATCTTTTTCGACGGACTGTATATTTTTACATCATCGCTGCCGCTGGTGGTTTTGATATTGTCGGCGTCTTTGGTCGTAGCCCTATCTAGCGTCCAGTTTTGTGGGTAGGTGAAAGTAATCGGGCTTTTGGCCGACGGATTGAACGATACTGTCTTTGTCGTCGCTACTTTAGAAGACTCGCCGTTCGAGGTCGTATCTTGCTTTGCAACCGGTCCTTGTTGGAAAAATTTTTGCCAAACAATGTAGTTCAACACACCGACCAAGGCGATTACCAGGATTATCGCGATGACAATATGCATACTTCCGGATTGTAGTTTTGAACTTTTCACGAGATGCCCTTTCGCAGAAAATATTAGCTTTATTTAAGCAAATATTTGATATATTCACAAGCAAGCCAAGCCTTGACTATTTTTTCGGACGGGCAAAAATATTATTTTATACTGTCAATCAATTCACCTGCATGGTTGATTGGCACGGCAAAACCGATATTCTGCGCCGTGCCGTCGATGGCCGTATTGATTCCGATGACTTCGCCTTTCATATTCACCAAAGGACCGCCGGAATTGCCCGAATTAATAGCGGCATCGGTTTGTATCAGATCCTCAAGTTCTTCCAAATCACCGTACAAAGTCGAGCCCGAAGCGACGATTGGGCGGCCTAGCCCTGAGATAATACCTTTCGTCACAGAATCAGTGTATCGCCCCATGACGTTGCCGACCGCGATGACCGTTTCGCCGACTCTGGCTGAATCTGAGTCACCGATTTTGGCAGCGGTCAGCTGTGTTTCACTACTGACCTTTATGAGCGCCAAATCTTTGGACGAATCGGTTTTAACGACAGTAGCCGTTAACTCGTCATCACCGCTGACGATAACGGTTATCGAATCGCTATCCGAAACTACGTGATTATTTGTCAGTATGTAGCCGTCAGTGCTGATAATAATTCCCGTCCCCGCACCTTCAGAAACTGATTGCCGCCCGAACCAACCGTATGTGACGGTTCTCGTCGAAATATTCACGACGCTTTTGGAAATCTGGTTGACGATATTGACCAGATCCGTATCACTGCTGATAGTGTAGTTACTGATTTGAGTGGTTTTGTTTGCTAAATCACCTTGTGATTTAAGCACGGCTATCGTCAAATACGAACTAGCCCCGCTGACTGCTGCCACGAAAACCAGACCGGCAACACCCAGTCTGACTTTTTTCCAATTAGCCCTAATCTTGGGCCAACGAAAGCCCTTCTTTTTTTCAGCGATAGGTTTATCCGATGATTGCTCCATTACGATAAAATGATTAACCCTTTAAAGAAAAATATCTTCTATATACCAGATTACACGATTATTTTGAATTATTCCTGAACAGACCGTTAAAAACTTTGGAATCAAACCTAAAATGCGTCAAACGCCACCACGCGCCGGGATCGGTCGTCGAATTGCTGATTACTAGCGGATATTTGGTAGTTTTGCCACCTACATTTATCACCAACGTACCCTTGTTTTCGCCCGACCGGACAAGCCCGACCGAATCCGCCTGGACTGTGACCGATATCGGCGTATTACCCCACACGACGGTTTTGACTTCCTGATTGCTAACGAGCTCTGTCGCTTGCCCCCAAGCTGTTTTGTAACTGGCGAATTGCTGGCCACGCGACGCCAGTTTAACTTCACGAAAACCTGATCCCATACTTTCAACCAGTTTTATGACGTCTGCATTTTCCTGATTGCGATCATCGCCGCCCAAAATAACACCTACAATTTTGACCTGCTTGGTGCCAACCGTCGCGGCGCTCGAAAAGAGCAGACAGACACCGGCCGCCGAAGTAGTACCTGTCTTGATACCGTTAATCCCACTGCTGCCTAATAAACGATTAGAATTCGATATGGTTCCAACCCCCGGTATCGTCGCCTGCTTTAACGACACGATAGAAGCGAGCGCCGGATTCGCTAAGGCAAGTTTACCGATTTCTATTAGATCACTAGGAGTGCTGACATTTTCATCAGACATACCGCTAGCGTCAACTATCGTCGTGCTGTTTAGATTATGACTTTTCAGCCAAGAATTTGCCGCGATTAAATATGCGTCAACCGATCCATACGCCCATATCGCCAGCGTCACGGAGTAATTAGCCGCCGAAGGAAGCAACATAGTCTCAAGCGCCTGCCGCTCGGTCATTAAACCGCCGACTTTGACCGGTTGAACAGCGGCACCGGCTGCGGCTTCCTCATAGTAAATTTGTAAATCGTCTTGAGTCATAATCATGCTTGGGCCGTCTTCGCCGCCCTCCAGTGGCTTAGCCTCTAGAACGACTAACGCCGTGATTACTTTCGTTATACTGGCAATGGGGTGGGCGGATTGATCGCCATATTGCGTTAAGACCCCGTCAAAACCTACTGCTCCGGCCGCACCGCTGCCATAATCCGGCCAATCAGGACTTGCCGTATCTTGAGTCAGCGATTTCAAATCAGCCAGTTTCGGCGCCGTAGTCGGCAATTCGGCATACAAACAATAGGCGATGTAGCTGCCGACGACAAATACAAGTATCAATAGCAGTTTCAATTTGAGCGAAAATAATTTATTGCGACGTTTCGATTGAAAAATCATTCTTGTTTTTTCGTCCAATGATCGTACAGAAACAGACTGGTTAGCGTCTGGTTATCATTGATTTCGCCAGCGGCGACCATTTCTTGGATTTGTTGCCATGAAAAAAACCGTCCTTCGCTTACCAGTTTTTCATCGTCTGACTCAGCCCTATCGCCCATATTCAGGCCGCGCGCCAAATACGTCACCTGGTGCTCGGTCATTAATCCATTACATACTCTGGTACAACCCAATTTTGTCCAGTTTCTCGCAATAATACCCGTTTCTTCGGCCAGCTCGCGTTTTGATGCTTCGATAGCTTCCTCTCCGTCGCTGCCGCCACCTGGTAATTCCCAATTCCATGATGCCGAAGGATAACTATAAGTATAAATGAAATAGATTTCGTCATTTTCATTCGCAACGACGATCTGTACGGAATCACGAGATTCCATATAACCATATATGCCCTCGCCACCCTGAGGTTGGATTACTTTATCTTCGTGAATTTTAATCCACGGGTTTTCATAGACGATTTTTTTCGATAAAGTTTTCCAGGGATTTTCTTGTTGCATCTTATTATTTTATCAGACGTACCTAGGCTTGGTTAATTCCGCCGAGACCGTTTTTCCTTCCTTAACATTTCGCGGACCTTCTTTTCATAAGCCTTTTTATCCGTAATGCCTCTATTGCGATACATTTCGTCCAGTTCAGCCAGTATCTTGCCGATTAACGGTCCGCTGATGTCGCCGAACTCGTCTTTGAATTCTTTGGTTAACCAGTTGCCATCAATCCCCAAATCTTTTTTGAGTGAAGGTTGCCTCATTTCGGGCGTTTTTGACTTATACTGAAGCCATAAATGTTCTATCTTTCTGAACTTCGGTTTTTTGTCGTGAGATCTGCCCGGACGCCAGCTGGAAGCCGCATCGGCACGATGCAACTCCAGTAAATCTTCGAAAGCCGGATTACCCAGCATTCGCTGCTGGTGGCTTGGTTTCATCAAAGGCAAATCGTCAATTGACATGTGATTATAAATAATCCAGTAAATGTCATTGATGTCACGATTAGAAAATTTCAGTCTGGTCAAAATTGTCTTGGCCATCTCGGCACCGACCGCATAATGACGGTTGAAGCGAAGGCGGTCAAATAAATTACGAGGTTTGGTCAATGTCGGGCCTTTGCCAATGTCGTGCAGCAGAGCCGACCAGACTAGGCGCTTGCTTGGACGAGACGGCAAACAGTCCAATATCAACAGTTCGTGCTGCCAAACATCGCCTTCCATATGGTAATTACGCGGCTGTTTTACGCCTTTACCTGCCGTAACTTCCGGCAATACCCTGTCTAATATTCCTAGTTCATCCAAATCGTTAATTGCCGAACGTCTGGACGGATGGATTAGTAATCTAGTCAATTCGTCGCGTAATCTATCGACTGCGATTTTTTCAACATAGCCGCGTTCGACCGCTGATTTGATTGCGCTGACGGTTTGCGGATGATAAGAAAAACCCAATCGGTTTTTGAAACGCACGGCCCGCATAATTCGTAATGGATCCTCTCGGATCCTGTCTTCGGGTTTGCCAATGAATCGTATGTATTTATCATTCAAATCATCGACACCGCCGACGTAATCTATCACCTGGCTGGCTGATAAATCCAGTGCCAAAGCATTGATCGTAAAATCACGCCTCTCCACGTCGTCTTTTAAGTCGGCAAATTCGATTTTAGTCGCTTTTCGCCCCAAGTGTGCTTCGATGTCTTTCCGAAAAGTTGCAATTTCGATTTCGCTTTCAACGCCCTTATACGACAAAACCACCCTAGTGACACCAAAGGCCTGCGCCGTGTCTTTGTATTTCGACGTTTTAAATTCGGATATTTGCATTATCTGATCAGGCCTGGCATCGGTAACCAAGTCGAAATCTTTTGGCTCTCGACCAAGTATCAAATCTCTGACCGCACCGCCGATAATGTAGGCTTCAAAACCGTGGCTGCAAATAATTTCGGCAGCTTTAATCGCCGGCTCAACATTAGAGCTGAAGTTAATTCCAAGTGATTTTAGGCTTGCTGTCGAATATTTTTCGAACTTCGTCACGGCTTTTTCGTCTCCTGTTTAAATTATATTCTAAAAATAGCCCAAAAATATCGAGCCGGCTAATTACCGGCCCGAAAAATCAGACTGTAAGATGTTATTATTCTTTATCGTGGAAATATGACTTTTCCGACATATCGCCTTTTTGAACGTATTGAGCTACTTTGCGGATTTCGCGAAGACTCGTGCCGACCGGGTTGTGAGTTTGTCTAGCTGGTGAATTGACGAAGTCAATATCGGCCGGGAACTGATCTTTGTAATGCTCAACGTATCTGGATACCCTTACGGAATGCGCACCAATCTCGACGGTTGCAACTTTTTTAGTTGCATTGGGATTTTCTTTCAGGTACTTGATGAAACCTTCGAACTGACCAGGCGTATTAGCCAAATCTATGTGATCAATTATGAAGTTGGATTCTGGTATCGGAAAATCAGGTTCGGAAATAAGCTCGGCAAGGTCCTTGTTTTGGGAAGGATAGTTCGTGTTAGTCGTTGTCTCGTCTTCGCCGTTATAGTATAACTTCGGCCCGTATTCACCAATATCTTCCTTGGTAACATCGTCAACGTCCTTATTTAATCTTAGGGCAGTAATCTGCCTGGCCATATTAACTGCGTGATCAACACACATAGAGGTAGAGAAGGCTCCTTCATAGGCACCATCACGTCCAGGTTGTTTAACGGTTCCAGGCGCCGAGAATATCCAAATCATGTCTATATCAGCAGTAGGTACAAATGGGTGTTCGACTTCCTCTCTTAATTCCTCAAGGGCTTTATTGCCCATTTTCCGCCTATAAGTACTTTGGTCATTTACTTCAGTCGATTTCTCGGGCGTCATTGATATAAGATTATCTTTTTCCATAAGTAAACATTAGCATATATTTGCTAAATAATCAATAGTTGACTTTAGCTATATTACAAAGAATAATCTTATCTAGTCTATCAAATTATGCACTATAAAGTCCGGTGATTTTGGATGTATCAATAATATGACCGCCCATAGCCGCTTCAAGACCGCCCCTGTCGGTGTTGGCCGGCAAGTTTAAATCCGTATCAAGCGCGTATAAATAAAAATCATAACGATGCGTTCCGCTGGGCGGTTGCGGACCGCCCCAAGTATTAGTTTTCCAATCGCTTAAACCCTGCACGGATCCAGCTGGTATGCTGTTTTCAAGTATTTCTGTTGTCTCGAGGGCTATATTCCAAACTACCCAGTGCGTAAAGCCGCCCTCTATTGGCGCGTCTGGATCATGGCAGATCAGTGCCAGACTTTTAGTTCCGTCCGGGATTTCGGCTATACTTAACGGCGGGCT
>CAZEGB010000021.1:0-19703 GCA_964511655.1 uncultured Saccharimonas sp. (SeqCode)
CGCGAAGTCGGCGTCGTTGATTTTGATGCTGGCGCAAAAGAGGTTTTTGTTGACATCGCAGAACTGGCTCGGCATTGTAAATTCAAAGATTGCAAACACGTTAATGAAAAGGGCTGTGTCGTATTGGATGCTGTTAATTCAGGCCACATTGATTCTGCGCAATATGAAAATTACGTCAAACTGCAAAAGGAAAACGAACATTACGGAATGAGCGATTACGAGAAGCGACAAAAAGGGAAAAAGTTTGGAAGATTATTGAAAAATGCGAAAGAAGAGTTAAAAAAGCATAAGTCAAGATAGGAAAATACAATTATGGTTAAAATAACAAAAGAATCTCGACGAAAACAGTCGAAACAAAGAACCATTTTTATACATATTGTATTGCCTGTGCTGTTTGCGCTAATTGTTGCTCCGTTCTTAATTTGGTATATCGTAACCAATATGTTTAACGACGCTTCAGGATCGTTTGGTAACTGGATGTAACCTCTGCTATATGTTTAATCATGCTAATTTCTTTTTTATTACTTTCGAATCTCGACATTCTACGGCATTGTTTATCAAGTAATTTGCGCCCTTAATTAGCGGAGAAGGCCCTCGCTGTAAGGCGAAGGCCTCTGCTCAGTAAATGACAAATACTTGGGCACAGCAGCTATTCATACTGAATTTTTAGTATAATTATCGATATGAACAAACCACAAAAATTGAACCCGGGTGATAAAGTAGCGATCGTAAGTCTGTCTAGTGGCGTTTTGGGCGAGCCGTTTGCTTCTCATGAAATTATTTTAGGAGAGAAAAGGTTAGCTGAGTTCGGTCTGGTTCCTGAATACATGCCCAACGCAAGGAAAGGGATTGAATATTTAAAAAATCATCCCGAGGCGAGGGCAGCGGATTTGAAACAAGCTTTTAGGGATGAATCAATCAAGGCAGTCATTTGCGCAATTGGCGGCGACGACACGTATCGGACATTGCCATTTTTGCTTGATGACCCTGATTTTATTAATGACGTCAAAAATAATCCGAAAATATTCATAGGGTTTTCCGATACGACGAATAACCACCTGATGTTTTATAAGCTAGGTTTGCAGACTTATTATGGTCCGGCATTTCTGACGGATTTTGCCGAATTAGGTCCGGAAATGCTGCCATACACGAAAGAGTGGTTGCGCGAACTGTTTGAACCTGCCCCGCTGAAAGAGATAGCCTCAAGCCTTGTCTGGTATGACGAACGCGAAAGTTATGCGCCGGATCAAGTCGACATTGACCGCGTGAGCCACGACGAGAATAACGGCTTCGAAGTCTTACGCGGCGCAGGTATCGTTGAGGGCGAATTGCTTGGCGGTTGTATCGAAAGTCTGTACGAGTCGCTAGTCGGCGGGCGTCATCCGGATCAACTTGAAATTATCAAAAAATACGAATTGTTCCCAAATGCGGATGAGTGGCGCGGAAAGATTTTGTTTGCCGAAACAAGCGAAGAGAGACCCGCACCTCAAAAACTGCGTCAAATGTTAAAAGCACTCGACGAAGCCGGTGTTTTTGTGAGTGTAAGCGCCGTTTTAATCGGCAAGCCGCAGAATGAGGAATTTTACGAAGAGTACAAAAATGTCTGGCTGGATGCTACCGAAAAATATAACCTGCCGATTTTATATAACTTGAATTTTGGTCACTCTGATCCGAGGATCATATTACCGTACGGCGGAAAGGTAAAAATTGATTTTGATAAGGCGAAATTGTACCTGCAAGAGCCACTAGTCGAAGATCAATAGGTATCACAAGAGGCTAAGGTCGATGTAAGGATTAAAGAAAATGATTCGTGAGGATGTAAAACTGATAATCTTTCATAGTAACGATGAGAGCTTCTCAATTTTCTTTAAAGCACCCACTAAAATTTAATAAGAATAAATTGAAAAATAATCAATAAAATGATATTATAACATGGTTATACTCGGTTTTCACGATCCTGGGTATAGCCGTTCTTTAGCAGTAGTAGAAATCTTTACATCTGAAATGTGTGACCAAAAAACGAAAGAGGTGGTAATTTTGTTGAAAGACATGTACGTAAGAGACCTTTTGGGCGCAGTTGATTTTGAAGGTGTTGTCAATCTGCTGTGTTGGATCAGGGCGCGTCGGAGACACGGAAAAACTGTCTTCATAGATTTGACCGATTCAACCGGTACTATTCAAGCTGTCGCCAGTGAAAATGATCTTGATAAAGAAGTGTTAGAAGTGATCAAGAAGATTTCACTAGAATCCTCGGTGTGTGTGTCTGGAGTGTTATCAACTAAGGGAGGGAAGACTGAAATACTCATCAAAGGGTTCGAGGTGATTGGAGAGAATACCCTAAAACTGCAACCGTACCCCAGAAAAGGATTTGACGTGTTCAGTGATGACCTGGCCGGCCACATAATTGCGAATAAAGCAATATATTTGCGAGAACCACATTATATGGCTATCCTAAAATTCCGAGCAAAAGTCATGCGTATTATCCGTGATTGGTTCGAATTTAATGGATACATGGAATTTGATGCGCCGATTTTGGTATTGTCGCCGCTTTACGATGACAGGACGGCTATGGCGATTAATGTTCATGGGCAAGATTTGTTTCTGACTCAGTGTGCAGGCTTCTTTTTAGAGGCTGCGGCTATGGCTTTTGAAAAAGTATATAATATGGGTCCCAGTTTTCGTGGTGAAGAGTCCCGCAGCAAGCGTCATTTAAAGGAATATTGGCATATCAAGGCTGAACTAGCATTCGGAGATCGTAATGACATTATTTCGATCGTAGAAAATTTGCTTTCCTATCTGTATGAACATATTCCAGTTGTGTGCGCTGAAGAAATGGGCTTTCTTGACACGGTTTTGCGCCCTGAAGAATTTAGAATTCCATTTGCCCGTATAACTTACAAAGAAGCGGTCGAGTATGTATGTTCTCAAGGTTCGGACACTAAGCTTGGTGAAAGTATTTCATCAGGTGACGAAGAATTGTTGGCAAAGCTTTTCGATGGCCCATTTTGGGTTCTTGGTATCCCGCGGTCCATCGAACCATTTCCATATTCAATTGACGAGGAGAATCTAGATCTTACGAAAGTTGCCGATCTTATAGCGCCTCGCGGGTATGGGGAGTTGTGCGGTGTTGCCGAGAAAATACACAAACCCGACATGCTCGTTGAGCGCATGAAGGAAAAGTGTAAACATGGTGACCCGCGTTATCAGTTCGTAGTCGATGTGCATAAAGCCGGTTGCGTCCCTCATATAGCTTTTGGTATGGGTCTTGAGCGGCTACTTCGGTGGCTACTAGATATACCGCATGTCAGGGATACAATACCTTTCCCTCGTTTGGCGGGTAGGCAAGTTATCGGCTAAAAAATTCAGAGAAAAGGAGTTGGGTAATATGCCTGAGAGAACTCTTATTAAGGAGCTCCGTACTCGGGTTGGGAAGCAGGTAATAATCAAAGGGTTTGTCGAGACCTTGCGTAATCAGAAAGTCATGCAGTTTTTAGTCTTGCGTGATCACACCGGTCTAGTTCAGGTTGTAAACTCAAAGGCAGATAATGAAGAATATGCCGAGGTTATCAGTAGCCTTACTGTTGAATCGGCAGTCATCATTGTTGGGAAGGTGGCCGAGGCCCCTAATGTGAAACTTGGCGGTATTGAAGTCCAACTTGAATCGATTGAGGTTGCTAATATGGCTGCTGCGATTCCAATTGACGAGCAATCTAGCCTTGAATCCAGAATGGACCATCGTCATGTTAGTCTGCGCTTTCCTAGTAGTCAATTGATTATGCGAGTTCAGACCACGATGGAATGGGCAATGCGTAAATACTGGCACCAGAATGACTTTATAGAGATTCATTCACCAAAACTTATGGGCGTAGCGAGTGAATCGGGATCAGAGTTATTCGAACTGCCATATTTTGGCGGGAAGGCATATCTTGCACAATCGCCACAGTTTTATAAGCAAATGGCAATTGCCGGTGGTCTTGATAGAGTATTCGAAATCGGACCTGTATTTAGAGCTAATCCTTCCCGTACTTCCCGTCATGATACCGAGTTTACCTCGATAGACATGGAGATTGCGTGGGTTGATTCACATGAAGATGTAATGAAACTTGAAGAAGATTGGTTATCGTATGTGGTTGGCGAAATAGCAAAAGAACATGGAGAGGAGATCGAGAGGCAATTTAATGTGCAAGTTATTGTACCGCAGATACCTTTCCCGAGAATCACACTCTCAGAAGCGCGAGAGCTACTTGCCCAACGCGGGCATCTTATCACCGATAAAGCTGATTTGGACCCAGAAGGAGAAAGGATGCTTTCGGCTATTATCGCCGAGCGTTATGGCCATGAGTTCGTTTTTGTGACCGACTATCCGGCTGAGGTTAGAGCTTTCTACCACATGCGATATGAGGGCACCAACATCACGAAAAGTTTTGACTTATTGTGGAAAGGCCTCGAAATTACTACCGGTGCTCAACGCGAGCACCGTCCAGAAATACTGACAAAACAAGCAAAAGAAAGAGGCCTTTCGTTAAGGCCGCTTGAGTCATATTTCGGATTTTTCGAACAGGGTTGCCCTCCGCATGGTGGATGTGGAGTTGGCTTGACAAGGTTACTCATGACCATCATGGGAGCGAAAAATGTCCGCGAAGTTACATTTATGTACCGCGGACTCAACAGATTAACACCTTGATAAAAATGTTAATCATGATCGTGTTCGCAGCAGTGTGTAACTGTTGTGAATATGGGTGAGGTCTGGTATTTATTAATGCCGGCCTCACCCAATTACACTTAACCTCGTGAATTTTCGTTGGGCTTAGTGTGATTTATTAAATCCATGGAATCAAGTGCCTCAGTCTTCTGTATACGGTTACTACTTCCAAAGAATTACATACATACAGAGATTCATAAATAGCAAACCTGGGCTTAGGTCTGGCTCTCTAGGTGCTGGCAATCATAATTGAGAAAGTTAAGTTAAAATTCTAGCGGCCCGATGTTTAGATTTTTCTTATATCTGTCCCATGTGAATATCAAGCCTGTGATTAAAAACTCAAATTATTTTTCAAGCGTCAGGACCCTGTATGTTAACGCAATTTATATCGTGGGTTGTTTTCTAGCTCGCTGAAGAGATTTATTTCGCGTATTGTCGTAACTGAATCATCCGGCAGCCCGATGCAGGCGTGGCCTAGACTGCGGATCGAGTCGCCACGGGCTTGTGCGCGGACGACTTCCAATTTATCGACGGTAAAGAAAGTCCTGGTCGTGTTTGATATGCGATATAACAGTGTCGTCGGAAAATCAGCCGGCAGTATGCATTGATATACTTGATCGCTGCTGAGAGTCCCTTCTATAGGCATCGGCCTTAGATAATATCTGCTGGGCGATTCGTCTGGTACGGATACCCTGGTGATTAACGCTCCGGCATCAGAAAAACCCGATCCGATATAAATCGACGTGGGGTTAGTAACACTCAAACCGGTATGTGTTGCTGTTGCAAGCAAGCTGCCGATCAGTTCTGTCCAGCTGGCATCAGGCTGGTGGCTGCGTGCGAGCCCTAAAAGACCGCTTACGTAGGGTGTAGAGAATGACGTGCCGGCTGCATTGTTGACATATGCGCTTGTCGGATTGTTTTTGTCCCAAGAACTTGTCCTGATTCCGACGCCGGGTGCCATGATGTCTAGTGAACTGCCATAACTGCTAAAGCTTGCTGCCGTGCCATCGGTGTCCTCAGCTCCAACCGCCAGTACTTCCGGATAACGTGCGGGATACAGTATGCAATTGCAACTGTCGTTACCGCCTGCTGCAACGACAATGATTCCATTATCGATTGCGTACTGGATTGCTTGGCGGAGATAGTTGTCTTCTTCGTCCGATCCCAAACTGAAGTTTATTATGTCGACATTACGGCTAACGGCGTAATAGATCGCGCGCGCGGCGGTTAGGGTATTACCGTATGAATCGTCGTCAATGGCCTGGATAGGAAGTATTTTTGTCGACCAATTTACTCCGGCGATGCCTACGCTGTTATTACCGGTGGCCGCCATGACGCCGGCAACCGCCGTTCCATGCCATGTGTCCTCACCGTCTGGGTTGGTTTCTCCGGCTTGTACGCTTGGATCATTATTCGCGAAATCCCAACCGGTAACGTCGTCGACATAATTATTACCGTCATCGTCGATCAGATTGCATGACTTGTCGAGAGCCTTTCCTTGGTCGGAGCAATTTAGCCGGGATGGGTTCTGTCTAGTTGTCGAACCGGTTTCGTTATCAACAACGCCGTCGTAATCATCGTCAATCAGATTGCATGACTTGTCGAGAGCCTTTCCTTGGTCGGAGCAATTTAGCCGGGATGGGTTCTGCGTGACGGTTTCGCCCGTTTCACCGGTGTTATTTGCCCAACGGCCCGAGAATTCTTCATGTGTAAGGCCGAACCCCGAATCAATGACGGCGATGGTCGTTTGATATTCTCCCGGTCCGATATTCCAAGCGATATCCAGGTTGGTATCAGTCGTCCACCACTGGTTTGCGTAGGGATCGTCCAGTGCAAGCGGTTTGTACGTCCTGATAGGGTATGTATCGCCGCTAAGCGTTTGGAATGTAGGCTCGTCAGAGCTATTGCGAATAATTACCGATTGAGGCGGACTCGATTTACTAATCGAATTGTCTGATGCGTTCGTTTCTGATTTTTTTGCTTGTTCGAAACCGTCCTGCCGATCGGACGCTTTACCAGTGCTGTCGACAGGCTGATTTGAAGCTATACGTTCGGATGTTTGTTCGTGGATGATTTCAGGACGGTTGGCATTGATAAATGAAACAATAATTAGGATTACCAAGGTGTTGATGGCAAGCAAGCTATAGGTAAGTTTTTTCATTTTTTGTTTCATTGTTTGTGTCAAGTTTGCGAAGGCTTATATTTTATTATTTTATCATCTAATTAAGTTCATGTATATGATTATGAAGATACTATACCTACAATATTCATTGTATTTTTGATATTCTACAAACATAGCTAATATAAGGAGCAAAAATGAAATTATTAACCCCGGTAAATATTGGTGTCGCTGTTGTAGGAGCGTCCGTATCGATTTGGGCTGGTGTTACTCAAGGTGCTTTGGTCGGAATAATCTCGGCTGTTATTTGGCTGACAGCTACTATTGCTTTACATCTGTTAGAATTCACGGCGAAAGTAACGACATATATTATAGTAGGCACTTTAGCTATTAGTTTGGCTGTCTATTTTGCGGCGCCAAGTATTACTGGTTCCCAGAAAAACGAGAATCAGCAATCCAATACGTCTGAAAAAACTGACGAAAAAGATCCTGACGGTACGATCGTGGTCGAGGCTCTCTCGGGAATTTTGACCAATCCCGGTAGTTATTCTTATATCTCTGACTCTGACACCGGCGGCAAAGCATATCTGGCCGACAAGGATGCCACGGCAACTTATAAAGTAATCGCTGAAAAGGCCGGTACGTACACATTAAAAGTCAAATCGATTGATGACGGTCTAAACAAGGATGGCGATCAGAATGTGACGATTAGTATATATCGGCCAAATTTAGGCACGAAAACCTTGAATTACATCCACCATTCTCAGGTTACGAACGGATGGAAATGGTTTACTATCGGTGAAATAGATTTGGTTGTTGGCGAAAACACAGTTACTTTTGTCAAAGACGCCAGTACATACGTCGCATTCACAATGAGCGAATTCAAATTCGTTCCGAAAACTAGCCTATAGAAAACATTGACGAAAATACGATTAATTAATATTTGTGAATCCAATCAATATTTGAAAAAAACTTTTGTTATACTAAGGATATGAAAATATCCGTTTTGGGATCTGGATGTGCAACTTGCAAACGACTGTATGAAACTGTCGAATATATTGTGAAAACAGAAAAAATCGATGCAGAAGTGGAATATTCGGACGATGTTCGGCGGATTGTCGAGTTGGGTCTGATGCGAAGCCCGGTTCTAGTCGTCGGCGGCAAGCCAGTCGAAATACACTCGACATCCGAAAATGAAGTCAGGCGCGCTATTCTAGGTGCGGTCGGTCGAAAGAAAGAATAATGGATATATTCGCCCCCGTGCAATGGTTGGCCGATTGGTTAACTTACGTTGTTTTTAATTTGCCCAAAAGCACTCCGACGGGGAACGCCGTAAATTTTTTCATTTATGACACAATCAAGATTTTTATTTTACTCGCCGCTATTATATTCGTCGTTTCGATAGTCAGGTCATATTTTCCGCCCGAAAAAACCAAGAGATTTCTATCAAAGTCAAAATTCCCCATACTAAATAATTTTCTGGCCGCGCTTATTGGTATAGTCACGCCGTTTTGTTCGTGCTCGGCAGTGCCGTTGTTTATAGGTTTCATCGAAGCGGGCGTTCCGCTTGGCGTGACGTTTTCGTTTTTAATATCGTCGCCTATGGTTAACGAAGTGGCGCTTGTGTTGCTGTGGGGGCTTTTTGGTTGGAAAATAACTTTAATATATGTCTTGTCCGGAGTGACGATAGCCGTTTTTGCGGGTTGGCTGATAGGCAAGCTGAAACTTGAGAAATTGGTCGAAGATTTTGTTTATCAAATCAAAATTACCAAGGCCGATGAAAAGAATCTGACATTTCGCGATAGAATCGATTACGCCAAGCAATATACTGTCGAAATAATTAAGAAAGTTTGGCTATATATAGTAATCGGTGTGGGTCTTGGGGCTTTGATGCATGGATATGTGCCAAATGATTTGCTTGTTATATATGCCGGGCGTGACAATTTCTTTGCGGTTCCGTTGGTCACGCTAATTGGAATTCCGCTTTATTCCAATGCAGCCGGTACTATCCCGATAGTCTCAGTGTTGATTAATAAGGGAGTAGCAATAGGCACGGCGCTGGCGTTCATGATGGCCGTTACGGCCCTGTCTTTGCCGGAGTTTATTATTTTGAAAAAAGTACTTAAATTGAAACTAATTCTGATTTACGCCTCGACTGTAGGCTTAGGGATAATATTTACGGGCTATTTGTTCAACGCTATTTTGTAGTATTTAATACGGCTATCTTGACGCTATAGCTTATTGAATATAGTCAAAAAATAATGCATAATATGTAAATAGTTATGCTTAGGAGGGGGTTCAAGAGAACTGGCAGACACGTTCTGTCGTTTGTGCACGACCAATATGCGGTGCTTTTCTTGAGCTTTGGATTAGGCCTCAAACAATTTTATCTATGTACGTATTTAATCGATTTTAGATGGTATGAGCATTATCGTCGATGTGCGTTCTTGGGTTTTGTTACGGCGACTTTAATCTTTGTACCTCTATATTTTGTCAAGAAAAGAAAGATACTGTATGCACAAGCCTTGGCGATATTTATAGCTGTTTTACTGGTGATTGACACGGTCTATTATCTGTACTTTTCATCCCTGCCGTCTGTCGGGGTGTTGTACTTTGCCGGCCAGACTGGCGATGTTTCGACCGCCGTTTTGCCATACGTCAGATGGTGGCTATTATTATATTTTGCAGACATAGTTTTGCTGGCATTGTTTCAAAAGAAAGTGCAAGTATTCGTCGAAAAACAAAAAGAGAAATTTTTCGTTCACAAAAAATACAAATGGATGCCAATCATGGCGACGACGTCGTTTATTATTGCCGCGCTTTACGTCGGTTTGCCGAATGGGATGAGCCAGTTGGGAATTGTTTGGAACGGCGGTTTTGACACGTTAGATAATGCCAAGTATTATAACGTTCTGATGTCCCAGGGCATCGATTTGGTGCGGAATATAGATCAAGAAATGACACGGCTTTCGAGCGACGATCAAAAGGTGCTGAGAGATTGGGTCAAGCTGAATAAGCCGGCCCAGGTAACAAGCGATTTATTTGGCGCTGCAAAAGGCAAGAATGTCATTATAGTCCAAGTCGAATCGCTTGCCGGTTTTGTTATTGGCCAGAAAATTAATGGAAAAGAAATTACGCCGACTCTTAATGCTTTGTCGAAGACGTCACGCTATTTTCCGAATGAACGATTTATAATTGGCGCCGGACATACTTCGGACACCGATTTCGTGGTAAATTCTTCGTATTTTCCTATGGATGACGCTTCGGTTTTTGTCAGATACGGCAACTCGGATTTCAGCGGTTTGCCAAAGAAGCTGGTTCAAAACGGATACAGTGCCAACGTGTATCACGCTTATAAGCGTGATTTTTGGAATCGCAGCCAAGCTTTTGCCTCGTTGGGTTATCAGAAATATTATGCTCAGGATAATTATCCGAAAGGCTGGAATATTAATATGGAAGGCTTGAACGACGGTGACTTTTTATCCAGAACAGCCGACTATATTAAAAGTCAGCCCAAGCCGAGTTTGAGTTTTATTATTACCTTATCATCTCATGCGCCGTTCTCGGTCAACAAGTATACAAAAGGGCTAGGCTTAAAGATTGATGAATATCCGGCCCAGGTCGGCGGATATTTGGAAAACATCAATTATGTCGATAACGCGTTAGGCAATTTTTTTGACAAGCTAAAAAACGACGGTTTATATGATGATTCGCTGATAATTATTTACGGCGATCATACGCCCGTTCTACCGGCTTTTACGGCCGGCAGTATCTCGTTCGATCCTAATTCGGATCAAAGCCTAGAAGTGCCCTTGCTTGTCATAATACCGAACGATGCTTCCGAAAAAGTCTATCAGAATCAAGGCAATCACATCAACATCATGCCGACAATCTTTGATTTGTTGGGAGTAAAAACAGATCAATTGATGTTTGGCCAAAGCCTATTCGCGAGCGGGAAAAACGCTTTGCGAACGTGTACAAATCAGATGCCTGTATTTTACGGCAAGGGTTGTGACGCCGCGTTGAATGAAGAACGCTTTGGGTCATTGCAGATTATTAAATATAATCAATTCTCGAATATTTCCGATATCACAAGTCGTTAAGCCGTTGCCGAAGTTCCATGTGTGTTTGTTGCAATCCCGTCATTAGTTTGCTTTCGTTGATTAGGTTATGCAGGCGGTTAGTGATAACGAATTCGCCATTGATCATCAAATCGCGGGCGTTGCGTCCGCCGTGTGTAATCATGTTGCCAATCAAACTGTTCGGTTTGGTCTCGTCATAAGGCAAGAAACCGCGATCGCACAGTTTCCAAAACGCCAAGTCTGCCCGATATCCGGGTTGGATGCGACCGACCTTGCCTAATTTCAATATATCCGCCGCTTGTGAGGTCATCATTTTGAACAAATCTTCAAAATAAGTCAGTTGTGTGTGTTGGTGCATGATGCGCATTTGTAATGCTTCTGATAACAAATCCAAACTGTTTTTTGAGATCACGCTATCTGTGCCAAGAGCTATTCGATCCTGAGCGCCGCTTTTTACAAACAGCGGATATTTGAACTCCCCGGACTTATGAATTTTGTTCGAAGTTGGCAGATGGACTATGCCGATTCTATGTTCTTTTACTAGATTGATTTCTTGTTCGGTCAGATGGACTGCGTGCGACAAGATAGTATTGGGCCCGGCTAATCCCAGGTCGACTAACGCTTCGACGGTTGGTTTGCCGAATTTATTAATGCAATCTTCTACCCATACGTCAGTTTCGGCAGCATGCATGGTTAAAAGAATATCGTAATCGTCGACTAATCGTTTGATTTGCGCAAGCTGCTGCTCGTCTGCCCGGTGCAGGTAGTGGATGGCAATGGCGGGGCGAGTAAAATATTTATTGCGGTTGCGCAAAATTTTGGCCATCATTTCAGGGCTGTTTTCCGGATGAGAGTTTGAAACGACCGAAAAGGCGTTTATCACGTTTTGTTTGGTAATACGTGCCGCTTTTTCAACGGCATTAAAATCTGCGTAATGGCTGAGGGTCGTGGTGATGCCGTTCTTTTGTTCTTCAGTAAAATCACCGACGGCGCCGAGGAAAAAGTCTTCGCCTTTCATTTTAGCTTCCAGCCGCGCCATTTTTGCCACCTGGTCAACGATGTTGCCTTTATCCAAAGTCATCGAGGAGCGCAACAAATACATCGGCGGATGAGCGTGCGCATTGATAAAGCCTGGAGTAACGACGATGCCGCCTCGTTTTGACGCGTCGTAAATAACATCGATCTCGCTTTCGGGTATGTGGCCGTCATTCGGACCGTGAAAAACTTGTTGGATTATGCCGTCGACGATATATATCGAATGGCCGGGCAAAACTTGGACATGATCGTGCTCGTCCGTCGTAATGGCAAAAGCGGCGTCTGAGATGAGAATTCGTCTGAACTTTTTGGCGTGTGGAAGAATCTGATAGCGGGTATGTTTCTGACGTTCCAGTAAGTAACTTTTTTCGTCCTCGAGGGCGGAAATAAGCGTTTTGTTATTAAGAATGATATCCATTTTAATATTATACTCGCAGGTATTAGCAAATGAAAATTTACCCATTGCTGTGTTATCATGTTATTAACATAAGGAGAATGTAATGGACGAGCAAACAGATACCGAAAAAGAATTGCCCGAAGGATACGACGTATTGTTAGAATCAGGGCAGCCGGAAGACGAGGGGATGCCGTCACCTGAAACCGAAACCGAGCTTGGAGCACCGGAACCGGAAGTCGACTCGGAAGACACACCTGTATATGCGAAGGAAACTGGCGCAGTAGAACCCGAAAAAATGCCGCCGGAAGTTACGCCGGTAGCACAAATAGCTTCAAACAAAAGTGATATCAAGAAGTATTTTCTGTATGTATTGATTGGCGGTCTTGTCGCTTCGGCGCTGATATCGATTGTCGCCGTATTGATTGGTGAATTTAATGATTTCATGGGAAAGTCGCTATTCACGACGTTGTTGATAGTCATTCATTCCCTCATTGTCCTGGCTTTTGTGTCTACCGGTTCAGAACGTCGTGACGGCAGAGTAGAAATTATTGTAAATGTATTGTTCGCTATCACAATCGCCAGTTTCTTCACTTCAGTCTTTGCCGTATGGGAAGTATTAACTGGTTCGATAATCGGCAATTTGTATCTGATGTATTTCTACGCATTTGTCGGCGCACTATTGATTCGTGCCCTGTTGGGTGCTGGTCGCGTCGATAGTATAGCGAGTATATTTGCAGATATCTCGATATACTTAACTATATTCCTGTTCTTTCTTTTGATGCCTAGCGTATTTGTCGAGTACCCAGTTGAATTACCTGACTTCTACTATAGAGGGGTTGCAGCTAGCGGGATTTTGCTTGGGACAACGACCATTCTGACGGCGATTTTTCTTCGGCTGTATGTCAGCAAGCACCCGGAACAAAATCAAGAAAAGAATAAACCCTTTTCTGTAGGAAAGTGGATACTGTTAGCTTTTGTGCTGCTAGTCATTGTCTACATCGCTTTTGGAATTTTGAGAAACCTGATGTATACGATGAGATAAGATACTGTGAAATTTGCGTAAAGAAAATGGATAAGAACTCTTCGAAAGTGACTGAACGAATATACTCAAAAATATTCGAATTGCTTGAGAACCATCCCGAAGGAATACGCTGGTCGGAGTTGAATGCGAAAATTATGGAATCGGATCCAAATTTCCATCCAAAGACCGTCAACGGCTGCGTTTGGAAATTGATCCAAAAATTTCCCGATAAAGTTTATAAGCCATCCAAGGGAATCTTTCGTTTGAAAAAATACGAATCCTTGACTTAGTCTTTTGTTATACTGAAACGCAGACATGGAGCGACTAAATATGGAACATGACAACTCGGTTTCAAAAATCGCTAAATCTGCGGCGGCAGAAAGATTTGGTTGCGCGACGGACGAAATAATTACAGCCGCGGTTAGCGGTGGCTATTCACGTAACCGGCGTTCGCTTTTGGGTTTTGACGGCAAATGGATTTTTGCGAAAGAAGTCGACAAATCGCTACTCCCAAGCGACGGTGAAGAAGAGATGGCATGGCTAAAAAAAGATTATGAATGTACGAAATTGTTGCGAGAACGGGTACCCGAACATGTTCCGCTGTGGAGCGAGCTTGCCGCTGACGGCCATGTTTTGTTGATGTCGAGCTATCGAAAAGAAGACGGCTGGCAGTGGTCGCTGCCGTCCGAGCCGAGCGAACAACACAGATATATTCAAGCAGTTATTGACGTTACGAAAAAATTGGAAGTCCTAGAGTTTAACGAAGATCAAATAAACAATCTGAAATTAGAGCCGTATTTTAGCGATAAGCTAGCACTTGATGGTGGCTTGGATTTGATACTTGAGAATGATACTGTACGTAACCAATTAATAGACAAATATATATTGATGCGCGGTGACGAGACGCTATCGCGACTACATAGTGCAATTGACGAGATGCTATCATTTTTGAGTGATAGAGACGAGATGAAGGAAGTTGCCGGCCGCGCAAGGCAACTGGCAGATCAGCCGAATGACTGTTTCAATCATTGTGATGTGCGAAGCGACAATATTGCCTTTAACCCGTCAACTAACGAGACAATATTCGTTGATTGGAACTGGGCTTCATTTGCGCCATCCAAATTCGGCCCTAGTGAGTTCTTATCGGATATGGCAAGAAACGGCGTTGATATCACGCCGTGGGTTGATGAACTCAACCCCGATTTATTAGCGGCAGTAGTGGGTTATTATGCTAAGAGAAGTTTAGAGGATCCGTTGCTGCGATCGAATGCTTTGCGCGAAATGCAAGCTGAAACCGCAGCCGTGGCTATAAAATTGTATAAAGCGTGTCAGGGAAAATAATAATAATTTTGTCGGTCCATGATTGTGATAATATTCGAATATGATAATCAAAAAATTTAGCGACTCTAAATTATTTAAAAACGGTGAATCTTGCGAAGTGCGAGAGTATGAATTTAACGATCCCGATATCAATATTGGCACGGCAGTGTTGAATGGTCGCTTTCCTGAATCAGGATATCTAGTCAACGAGAAGGTTAAAGAATACGCCTACGTGATTGACGGCAACGGCAGTATTTCGACAAAAACTGATGAGGTTGCTTTTACGAAGGGCGACGTAATAATGATACCGGTTGGTGAAGCCTATTTTTGGGATGCACATTGTTCGTTAGTAATGCCATGCGCACCCGCATGGTATCCTGAACAATCAAAGCGCATAGAATATAACTAAACCGATAAATCGCGATGTTTAAACCAGAGTAGTGCGGCGGCAAACGCGGCTAACGCGAAACCGCCCAAAGCTAGCACCATGTGTTCGGGGTATTCGTTTTTAGCCAGTAGTTCCGATCCGCTGAAGTAGTTAAAGAAGCTGGCATACTTTAAGTTTTCGACACTTTCTTTTAGCGACGATACAATGAATAGGACGTACATGACAGTGACGACTCCGCCCGAAAGCATACTGGCCTTACCTTTGTCTGACATCAAAACCGAAAACAAAGTCGCTAGCGAGTATACCGCCCAGGCAAAGAAAAACGCGCCGACCGTTGTTGTCAGAAAATTATTCAACAGGAAATCTACATTATGAAGGTTTGCTAGAGGTATCGCACCTAGGACGCTGATTACACAAAAACCGATGATTAGCAGAAGCCCGGCAAAATACCTCTCGATAAATATTTTGATTCGTGTTGACGGTAATGAGGCGAGGGTCTCGATAGTGCCTTTGTCGATTTCGTTGACGGAAATATAATTTGCTACCGAAATCACATACGCAATCATCATTATCGGCCAAAGAAAGCTCATGTATTCCGTAGACAGATACGCTTGAAAATTCGAAAAAGAAAGCATGCTTGGATCCATGTTCATAGCCTTGAACAACTCAGGCGGAAACGATTTGAATAACCGGTCGACGTCGGCGGCCTGTTCGTGAAAAGACGGGAACAGCGCTACGTACATTTCCAAAAAAACGATGGCTGAAATCGAATATATTACGAACGATTTCCATTTGTCGCGAAGCATCCTGGTTGCAAATACAAACATCAGTCATTCCTTTCGTAAAATTTCAAAAAGATGTCTTCCAGCGAAGCGTGAGTGAATTCAAGATCGCTGACTTGGTGCTTGCCTAATCTTCTAAGCACTGGGTTCAAATCGCCGCTTACAGTAATAATCAGCCCGTTGTTAATTGCTTCAACTTTGTCAACGCCGTCAATCTGAAATTCAGACACGTCAAATTTGTCAGTAAAATGGGCTTCGACTTTGTGAAGCTTCTTTTCGCCTAACGTTTTGACACCTTCGACGGCGACTAACTTACCGTTCTTGATTATCGCGACGCGATCGCATAATTTTTCGACCTCGGGCAAATTATGAGAAGAGATGAATATGGTCGTGCCGTGAGAGCGCATTTCAAGCAGTATCTTGTAGATTTCGTTTTGAAGCAAAGGGTCAAGCCCGACCGTCGGCTCGTCCATGATTAATAATTTCGGACGGTGCATCAAAGCCAATATAAGACCCAACTTCTGTCGGTTGCCGGATGACAGGTGCCTGAATTTATTATTCGGTGCGAAATCAAACCGTTCAATCAAATCGTCAACGATAGTCGATTTACCGCGCACGCCTTCAAAAAAACGAATGTGGTCCCAGCCTGTCCAGTTATCATACAGCTTTACGTTGCCGGGTAGGTATCCGATTTGTTTTTTTGCACGGGCGGATTCTTTGGACATGTCGTGTCCGAAAACCGATAGTTCGCCGGCAGTCGGTGAATTGAACCCCATTAAACAGCGAATTGTCGTACTTTTGCCTGCCCCATTTGGGCCAAGAAATCCGAATATCTCGCTTTTTTCGACTTCCAGGCTAATGCCGTCAACCGCATGCAAGCGGCCAAAATATTTTTTAAAATCTTTTATTGCAATTACGCTTGTCATAACTACATTATAAAGGGCATCTAATAATTAAGCATGTATGTCGTCCTCGCCAAAAAGTTAATGTACGAGTTGTCGGGGTTTGATATCGTTTGTTTATCCTACGTCTGTTATAATCTTAAACAGTTTGAGGGGCTTTAGTAATATATTCAAAAGCAGATGTAGGTAACCGGAATATAGCATCGGATTTTTATGGATTTAATCGAATACGCTAGGTTGGCAAATCGCGAAAAGACTTATTGGTGGCATATCGGTCGACTCAAGATTATTGATAGTTACTTACGGCAAGCCAGGAGAGATAATGATAACGTCAAGATATTGAATGTCGGTTGCGGCACTGGCGGCACGATTGCATTGCTAGAAAACCACGGCAAAACCGACAATGTTGATATATCGGATGAAGCGATCAGATTCATGAACGACAGCGGTTATGCGGGAGTCGTCAAAGTCGAAGGTATAGAATTACCGTTCGATTCAAAGACCTATGATATAGTCGGCGCTTTCGATGTGCTAGAGCATATAGATGAGCAGATTGATGCTTTGAGGGAGTGGAAACGGGTAATCAAGGACAGCGGTGCCATTGTTATTACAGTACCGGCATATCAATGGCTTTGGAGCGGTCACGATATCGCATTGCATCACAAGCGCCGCTATACAGTTAAAAGGTTAGCTGAGGCCGGTAAAAAAGCAGGGCTAAAACCTTATAAAATATCATATGCGATAGCCTTCTCGACACCCCTGATTGTAGGCTTTCGAATATCGGCAAAATTATTACGTCAAAAAATCGGTCCTGAAACGTCGTACGTGGATGTGCCAGTTTGGATGAACTCGCTTTTCTCAAAGCTGTTGGTTTTCGAAGCAAAATTACATAAATTCATTAATTTGCCGTTTGGAACTTCGGTGATAGTCATTTTTAAAAAAGCATGATTTATCAAAATTTGATAATACTTATGCTATAATTTGATTATCTATAATAAAAAACCAGCAAAGGAACAAGCAGGTGAAAAAGAAGAGCGTTAAAAAGAGCATCTCCAAAAGGGTAGCGCTGGACAACGAAGCCATGACCATGACGATCATGATAGTCGTTACGGCGATGCTGGCCGGTGGCGGCGTTTGGCTTTTCCTAAGTTAAAGCCATAATAAAAATCGCATAAATCAAACTCGGTTCGCAGTTGCGGCCGAGTTTGTTTTTTGGCAAAACGAAATCATACAATATATACGATGCTTGAAAACAGACGGTGCTTAATAGATAATTAAAACTAAGGTAATTATGGCAAAAAAGAGCAAATCTAGCGTTCGTAAAAAAGTCGGCAAAAGGTCGCCGTCTGCTAAAAAGCCTAAAAATTCTTCGCAAAAAAGCAAAAAAATCCAACAAAAACAAATTGGCTTTTCGTCATGGCATATCAGATATTGGCTGACGATGCTGCTGCTGGTCGTGGCAGCTTTCCTTTCCTGGCAGTTGTCGCATTCGTGGTTGGTCCGAGCACCTTTTATGCAAGCAAAAACCTATCCGAAAGCTACGGTACTAGGTGTGAATTTGGGTGGTCTGGACGACGAACAGCTTGCTATTAACCTGAACAAACTGAAATCAGACTATGAAAAAAGGATCATAACTTTAACAAATAGCAAAGATAAATGGACTTTTGAATCCGGTAAATTAGGCATTTCCTTGGATACTAGTACTATCAAACAAGATATCAAACGACTAAATGAACTTAGTTTCATAGATAGTTACAAATTATGGACTGGCCAAATCAGCTCGGTAATTACTCCTGCGATATTGTCGGATGTAAATGAATGTGCCGAGACGTTATCCGTCATTAATATTCCTACAGTTAATCCTGTCGAAGCTTCGGTTTATTTTGATCAAACGGTGAAAATTAAGCCGGACCAAGCTGGGAGGAAATTCAGCGCTGGCAGCACTTGCCAAAAGCTATCTGACCAGTTGTTAGCAAAACAATGGTCAAATATAGTCAGTTTTGAGACCGTCCCAGCCGGGCTTACAAAGACAAGTCTAGAGCCGAAATTGTCCTTGATACAATCGCTTGTCGGAAAATCACTGACATTAAAAAGCGGTAGCTTTACGCAAACTTTGACGCCAGAGCAGCTGTTGGCATTGTTGGATATCGTCAAAAAAAGCAGTGAGGTGCAGGTTAGTTGGTCTAATACTAGACTGGATGAACTTGTTAATAGCATCGCTTCAAAAATTAATACCTATGAAGGCGCGTCTTTAGGCGGTTGTCAGTATCTGGTAAGTTACGGCGGCAATTGGCTGGATAAAGCGGCCACCAAAATGATATTGACCAATTTGGGTGCGAACAGTCTGCGAACCTATACTCTGCCTGTTTCATATCATGCTCCGGTCACAGGGGTGATTAGCCCGGTAGCGCATGGCAACAGCGGTACGGTGTTTTTAACTTTTGACGACGGCATGAACTACGGCAATCAAATCATGAACTACGCGGCGTGTTACGGCGTAAAAGTTACTTTCTTTGAGATCGGGGAGAGGGTCTGGACTGACGCGGCTGCTTTGCGCAGAGCAATCGCCGAAGGCCATGCCGTTCAGTCACATGGCCATTACCATGCCGCCTATGATTACGGACAGCGCAGTTATGATTGGCAATATAATGATCTTGCTCAGTCGATTAGCGACATTCAAAGCGTTACCGGCGTACGTCCAACATATTTTAGGCCACCGGGCGGAAACAGAAGTGCCAATACTTATGCTGCGGCCAGTGCTAATGGCCTGAATTTGATTCTTTGGGGAGTGTCGTCATCAGACACTTATTACACCAGCCCGTCGTCGATTTGCAATCAGGTGCTAGCCGGCGTCTTCCCCGGCGCCAGCGTGCTGATGCATTCGACCAAGCAATCAACCGCTAACGCCGTGCCGTGCATTATCGAAGGCTTGGCCGCAAGAGGTTATAACATGGC
>CAZEGB010000022.1:0-19625 GCA_964511655.1 uncultured Saccharimonas sp. (SeqCode)
GCACTTTTAAGAATAATACTTCCATAAAGCCTCAAACTATCGTGTCCTTTTTCAAGCAGTTCGTTTCTAACATCGTTTTGGATTTCCAAGTGGTTTCTTAGTACGTAAAGTTGCGTCGGCCGCATTTCTTCAAGCGGCATCTCCTCGTAACAAATAGTTGCATTTTCATATGGGCGAGCAGCTTTATCCGTTAACATGGTCGTATTTCGAACCTGTTTGATTAGTTGCTCGGTTGGCGTAAAACGTAATATTTCCATATATACCCCTTCATTACTTTGCGATTTAATGATAATTGGTGTTAAAATATCTGGATAGAAAGTAGTTTTTGAGTCAAATATGTTTGAGCAGAATATTATCGACCATCACGTACAAAAACATATCCTGCAGGTATTGAATTTCCAAGAATTCGCAAAGTTTAGCCAAATGCGTCCAAAAAATACTGACAGTAATTTGTATTCGTACCACCTTAACAAACTTATTTCATTTGGATTCATTACAAAAACAGAGGCTGGCTATACTCTAAGCCACAAGGGTTTGCAATATGTCGAATACGCCAGTGGAAGCAGTATGAAAATACGAAAACAACCAAAAATAACCGTTTCAGTTTTACTCAAATTTATCGACGGCAGTATATTATTGACAAAGCGTTCAAAACAACCTTACATCAATTATTACGGCCTTCCGCTTGGAAAAATTCATTCCGAAGACGGCGGTATTTTAGAATCCGCCAGACGCGAGCTTTTTGAAAAAACCGGCGTTAAATATAAACAACTGGACCATATCGGCGATATGTATCTCAAGATATTCAAGGACGACGTTCTTATTTCAGACCTATTAGTTCATTCATTTTCGGCAACGTGTGAGAAAAAATTCAAGGTTAACAAGTCTTCGATATGGATTAAAAAAGAAGATTTTAGCAGTATCAAAATTGTTCCCGGTGCAATAGAAATAATCGAACATACCGAACCCGGAAAATATTTCTTTAAGGAAATAAGTGTCAAATAAGATATACAGTGTTATTGGTTCAATAAAACAAAAAACATGCCTTAGAAAAGCAAAAATACTTGCCATATCTTGTATATTGTGCCATAATATTCATATCCTTACGGATACATATTTATATGGAGGGGGTTGATAAAATGTGGCCCATGTACTTAATAGCGTTCGGTTTTGCTCTTGAACTATATTTTGCCTTCGCAAGCCTAGGAGTTGGCAAAGCTACAGCTTCGTTGTTTGCAATTGCTGGCTTCATAGCTGTAGTATCCATATACGCCGCAGTAAAATGTGGCATAGAAACCGCAAAAAAGTAGGATCACTTATATATCGCTCCGCCCACCGGAATCAATCACGGTGGGCTTTTCTTTTTCCCTGACGTCGGCTTAACCATCTCGGCGAATACCAGCTGAATTTGCCCATAAGCGCCATGATTGACGGTACTAAAATCAGGCGGACAAAAAACGCATCAACTAGCACTGCGACGGCTAGCCCTAACCCGATAATTTGCATGAATAGTATGCTTGAGCCCGAAAACGCGGCGACTACGACAAAAAGTGCCAATGCAGCGGCCGTGATAATAGGTCCTGTTTTGATAACACCTTGACGAATAGCATGTTTGGGATCATCGGTCAGTTTGTGTACTTCGCGCATGCGACTATACAAAAATACCGAGTAATCCATCGCCAGACCAAATGCGATCGATATGACCAAAATCATTGCAGCCAAAGTAATACCGCTGACTGTCTGCCAACCGGTGATATCGCCAAACCAACCCAATTGGAATACCCCGACTATTGCGGCTACCGAGATTGCCAGCGCGATGGAGTTAATAACGATTGCTTGAATCGGCAGAATAATCGACCTAAGTGACACCGACAGCAGTAACAGCATGCTGATGACAATGATGGCCGCCGACCACGGAATCGCTTCGAAATATAGTTTATTATTGTCCTCATATGTCGCCAAAGTACCGCCGACATAGATATCACCGCTTTCCGGTTTTATTAACCGAACTTCATTCAAAGTCCGGCTAGCGGCCTTCGATCCCACCTCGTCCTTGATTACGATATCGAATTTCAAGGCGTCAACACGCATATTGGTTTTCATTAACGCTTGCAATTGCGACGGCAGCATATTCATAGCAACCATGTATTTTATCTGCTCGCAAGACAAACTGCCGGAAACCGGCGTCGCCGAAATGACGGCTTTTACGCCGCCGATCGCGTTTAATCTTTCCTTTATGGCACAAGAGAAGTCCAGACGTTCTGCAGCAGTGATATTATTTGGCAAAGTTACCAAAGCCGTTATAGCCGAAGACGGAATGTCGAAACGCTCATCCATATATTGGCTAACGTAATGAGACGAGGAATTGCGGGCCAGCCATTTGCTATCCATCGGACCAGGCGAAAAACTACCTAGCGGCAGCAGGGCAACCGCAACGACCGCGATTCCAACCACCAAGCTCCATATCGGGTGTGATGTCGTAAAGTTCGCGACCCATGCCCAAAAAGTTTTGCCGGGATTTTTATGAGATTCTCGCCAGAATGGCAAATGTAATTTATCAATATTCTTACCAACGATTTGTAACACCGAAGGCAAGATAACGATAGTAACTATTATGCCCATTATTACGGCAGCCGCACCGCCGACGGCTATGTTTCGCATCATCTCGATTGGAAATACCAGCAGCGACAGCAAGCAAGCAATTACCGTCACGCCGCTAAAAATAATTGTATGGCCCGATGTCTTAATTATCGTTCTGACGGCATGTTCGACATCGCGTTTTGCCAGTTCTTCGCGAAAACGCATGACCGATAGCAATGCATAATCTATCGACAGACCAACACCCAAAATCGTGATGACGTTTACCGCATAGCTATCAATCGCTAAAAAGCGCGTCGCAAAATTGGCAATCGCAAAAGCCCCGATTATCGTCAAAATACTGATACCGATAGGTACCAGTGCCGCCACGCCGCTGCGGAAAAAGATAATTAACAGAATCAACAGTATCGGCAAGGTAAATAGCTCTGTGCGGATCAGTTCGCTTTCAGCCGTCTTGACGGTCTGTTGCATACTGGCGGCAATGCCGCCGATAGATATTTTTAATTTCGTTTGATCGGCCTTGTCAACGAAATTTGTCAACATGTTATAAACGTCTTCGCTTGAACCGCTAGTCGCGATCGCCGCATAGGTCGCGGTTTTATCGCGAGAAATAAATGCGTCCGAACCGGTCGACGCGTAAGTCGTTATCGAAGTAACCTCATCCTTTAGCGGCGCTAAAATACGCGCGACTTCCGCCTGGTATGAGGCACTGCTCGCTTCGCCTAGCCCCGCGTCTTTGCGCTCGAAAAGCAAGACTTGACTAGACGGCGACACGCCGAAATTTTCTTCCAGCTTATCCTGCGCGATACTTGCATTGGTATCCTTTAATATGCCGGCCGAACTACCGCTAAGGTTGCCGAACAAACCGACTGCGTACCAACTCAGACCAATGAATACGACTAGTGATACCGCCAGAACTCGCCACGGATATTTCGTACTGATTTTTTGCCACCATTTTGTCATACAAATTCACTTCCCTGCTGTCTCTATTATACGCCCAACAGATTATTGTTACACCACTTTAAATTTTGTTAGCTTTATTAACAAACGACGCAAGCACGCCTTGCTTCACAACAGTCTATCCCAAAATGTAGTCAGGCAGTTTCTTTAACCCGTATTCAACCAATTCGTCAAAATCGTGATTTGATTTCCAATATTCGTGCAAGATTTTGCAGAACGCAGCCTGAGATTCATAGCCTTTGTCCGGCACGGTAATAACCGGCTTTAAATCTTCATCCAAAACAATCGTCAACGCTTCTTTAAGATAATGGAATTCGTCTTCATTCAGTTTAGACACGGGTGATTTTTTATTTTCGCGCCAGTAATAAATAAATTGAAAATGCAGCGCTTCATGTAAAAAACCGTCAATCGGCATCCCCCAAACGCCCTTTGTTGAATCATACATCGTAATTAAACGTTCTTTGTAAAAATATTGCATTCTCGGAAAAGTCGTTACGCAAAAGGTGAATTTATCTGACATCATCGGACGTTTCGTGATTCGCTCCAATGCCTTGCAGGCGTCGACATATTTTTCGTCAAAATCCCTCCGTATAGTATCCATATATTTACTTAGCCTGCTGTTCGGATCATCTTTTTGTGATAACAAATATGGCGATAATATTTTTTTGGCTTGCGTTTTTGACAAGCCAACGATTTTCTCGGCAATTTTACGATCGTCAGCATCCGTGACATTGTCAATCCAACTAAAACCAAACCCTTCAAAAGGACTGTTCAAGGCATCATGCCAATTACTGATATCCTTATCGATATCGTAAACAATTTTATAAGCATATTTCATGACAACAAGTATATAATATTTCTCACCGATTTAAATTAAAAATGCCAGCCAAAAAATGGCTGGCATAGATTGGTAGCGACAATTTTTATTGCAACGTTTTATTTGCAACGATGATTGCTACCTTGGCTGCCGCAATTAGACGATGCTTTTGCTGGCACCGGAACATTGGTTGAGCCAGACTTTTTCATCAATGAAATAAGTTTTTCCATTATATTCACCTCCTTTCCGATTAAACGGTACTTACAATAATATCCTGCCGAATATCACGCGATAACACACTCTATACGGCATGGCACATTGTCGGATCGTATAACGCCCAGTTAAGCAAACAACCTCCTCTGCAGTCGGCATTCCAACGGCATTTGCTGCAAGATGCTGAAGGAAAACGCAATAGCTGCCTGTAATCCTTACGGATACTGCTGCTATTCAAATGTTCTATTAGTCCCTGTCCGCTATTAAAATCAACTTTTCTTTTAGCTATGACGGTATCATATAACTGATTACACAGAATAACGTCACCATTAATATCAAAATTGATTCCGCTGCGGCCGTAAACTTGGCAAATGGTCGTCAACTGGCGTTTCGCAATCATTTGCTCAATAAATGACTCTGGGAAAAGACATAGCGGTATATAGATAGCAATTTCAACTTTTCCATCGTACAAATCGTCTAAAAATGGCTGCATCTCCATGATATCTTGTGCTAATTTTTCCGGTTCGATTGAGTAACCTTTCTGTATCTCTCCAGCGTTAATTACTGGAGTGCAAAGATCGACTACGAAATAGTTGGCGCCTAATTCTCTGCAGTCCGTTGCAATTTTTTTCAACCCGCTTATACCGACGAGGCTGTTATAAACTGTGCTTACGCCTGCATTATAGAATTTAATCGCCCGTTCAAACCCTTTTAGAGTTTGCATGAACAACCCTGACTTCGTGATGTGTAGAAATTCTTTCGCTTCAGTGCTTTTAACCGACATAGAAACTTCGTCACACGGACTTTCCAAATACTTTGCCCAATAATCGTCATTTCCAAATTGAGCTGCATTCGTAACCAAACAGGTCGTAACGCCATTTTCTTTACAGAACTGGTTGAATGCAAATAAATCTGGCCACAGTGTCGGCTCGCCACCAATGATATTGAAATACTGCACTCCAATATCAAGCCCGGTTAAGACTAATTCCTTAGCAGTATTTAACGACATTGTATCACTAGGGTTATAATGCGTGTCTTCGCCGTAACACCATAGACATCTAAAATTGCACTGACGGTTTACAGTAATCCACGCAACTTTGGGTCGACATTTGAAATCAAACTTTTTCATTCTAATCGCTCCTTTTCAAAGTGCTTAAATTATTTTCTAACCTTACGGAAATAGAACTAATCTATATTAGAATCAATATTACATCGTTTTGTCACTATGTCAATAATGTAATAAAGCCAACGTAGCTGTTAACTTCTTAATTAGCTTTTACGACAACCGTGCTGGTAATTTTCACTGTGGTTATTTCCGGCTGGTTGGACGAAGTAGTGATTTTCGGTGACGTAACCTTTACCGAGGGTGACTTGATAGTTACCGACGGTTTTTTCGTGCTTGATTTGATAACCGAGCACATTGTTTTAGGACAGTCGCTTACGGTGCCGTCGGATCTATATTTTACAAATAACGCATTGGCAAAAATTTCGTTTCCGCTGTAACCGGCAATGGCATAACCGCTATCGGCTGTCTGGATTATCGAATTTGCGGCACTTCGATTAAATTTCGCTCCGCCGTCCCAAGACTTGATCCATATCAATTCGCCATCAGACGTTAGTTTAGCAATAAAGGCGTTTTGTTTTTTCCCAGCGTAATAATAACCGGCAACGACAATACTCTTGTCCGAGGCTCGAATTACCGAGTTTACAGCCTCGTCACCGTCTCCGCCCCAATGCTTACTCCAGGACGGTTTGCCATCAGACGTGAATTTTGCAATAAAGGCGTCTTTGGCGCCCGATCCGAAACTTTTGGTTTCTCCGGCGATAACAAAACCTTTATCGGCGGTGACGACAACTGAGTTTGCAACGTCATAATATATTCCGCCCCAAGTCTTGCTCCATGACAGCTTTCCGCCGGAATCGAACTTGGCGATAAAAGCGTCTTCCGAACCGGCACCATAGCTGTCCACGTATCCGGTAATTACATAGCCGCCATCCGGCGTACTTGCGATTGAATTGGCTTGGTCGTAATTCGTTCCGCCCCAAGTCTTGCTCCATGACAGCTTTCCGCCGGAATCGAACTTGGCGATAAAGGCGTCTATCGATCCGGCGCCATAGCTGCCGACGCTTCCAGCAACAGCATAACCGCCGTCAGCGGTTTGGATTATCGATTTGGCATTTTCACCACCCGATTCGACGCTTCCCCAAGTTCTGATCCAGGTTAGCTTACCATCTGATGCAAACTTGGCAATAAATGCATTCTCACCAGTAACAAATCCGTCCTTATCTTTCCCAGAAGGTTTCTTGCCGGCAATTGCAAAACCGCCGTCATCGGTTTGGATAATCGAATTTATGGTATAGCGACCATCGGTCTCGCTGCCCCAGGTTTTTTTCCAAGATAATTTTCCGTTGGAATCGAATCTAGAAATAAACGCTCCGCCATCGCCGTTATTTATTCCACTAACGGAAGTAAATCCGGCCATCGCGTAACCGCCGTCATCTGTTTGGACGACTGAATTGGCGACTATAGTATTGGCAGTTTTCCCATCGGTATTATCCCTGTTCATCGTAACTGCAAAAGATTTTCCATGACCAAACAGCGCGTAAATCTTTAGTGCAGCAAAGCCCAAAACAATCACCAGAAAACTTACAATAACGATAATAGTGGTCGAGCGAGCAAAACCAGACTGATATTTTTGTTTCTTCACGAGATACCCTTTCGCAAAATGAATATGGCTATATATTACCACGTTCAACCGCGTTCTGCGAGGCTATCACGAATAATCTTCTCTTGATTCGTACTACAGCGGCACTTCTTCACCGCTTTCCAGCACGATAGTATCACGCTTGCGCAACTCGATATATTTGTCGATATACGGCCGGTTAATTGATTTTGCAATTGCTCTCATCGCGATGTCGACGGGCGCGTGTAATGCCGCTTTTCTCTCCTCTTCCCCAGAGGCATTAATAAAGTCATAGTAGTAATCCTCATAATCAATCGGCGGACAAATATTAATACCTATCGATTCGCCACGAGGAATAAAATCATCCAAATCACCTGTCTTCGATTGATTATCAATCGCAATCGGTATCAGATTAGCTTTGACGCCCTCTTTTCTCGCTTCGAATAGAATACGCGTCGCACCGGTCCTGCCTTTGTTGACCTGGTCTTCTTCGATGTATGCACCTTCCGGGAAAATCACGACCGGCCAACCTTCCACCAAAGCCCTCTTTGCCATCTCCATACCGACGCGCAGCCTTGCCTGGCCTCCGTGGACTTCCATCGGAATTCCATAAAGTGAATCTTCAATCGTGGCTCTGCGCAAACTGTTTTCGGGGTTATTGCGTTTCCACATCAATCGCGAACTCAACACCACTTGGCTCGCCCCGGGTAGCGCCGCCGGCACGGCAAACATATCTTTCAAACAGGTGTGGTTAGCGACGATCAATGACGGTTCGCCAATTTTGTAATTATCGATCCCTTTGACATCGATTTGCATTCCGCTGTGAATTTTGTTTAACAATTCTTTCTTTTCACGCATATCAAATTAATTCTCTTAATTTTTCACCGACGATTTTTGCCACTTGTCTATGCCCTTCCGGCGAAAAGTGGATTCCGTCCGACAAATCTATATCATTGACGACTATACAATTGCCAAGCTTACTCTGATTTTGAATCAGCTGATTGCGCAGCCGTAGCGATTTCTGCGTAAACTCGGGGCCTGAATCTTCCCCGCTACTGAAATTCGAGGGTAACACGTATAATATTTCCGACTGCCTAGCGGTATCTTTGTACCATAACAAATCTTTGATAATATCATTTACCGAACGACTAAAACTTTCCCTTAAATCGTTAGTTCCCAAGGCAACGACAACCAAATCAACTCGCCCGGCATTTTCATAGACTTTACGAAACGCCGATTGGCCGTTAGATTGTGTCTTTTCGCGGTAATCACCGGCCACTCGCCCCGAAACGCCGTTGGCGATAATCTCAATCTTGCCCTTGAATAATCTTTTCAGCCGATTAACCCATCTTAGATGATAGGCAATACGCGGACCGCTGCAATTTTTCCCCCAGACATTTGAGTCTCCGTATATCAGAACTCGTTTCATTCCACTTTTATACAAATATTATCGCGCCAGGTCAACCGCAAGCATCTTTGTCGAGCACATAACACGTCCCAAAAACTATTAACGTAATGTCTGTTATTCTAATAATGGCGCATTAATTTCGTATCCTTATGAAAAAAATCACTGAACGTGTCGCAAAAGTCTGCCTAGCCCTAGGGGTATTAATTTCATTATGGTTATTAATAAATAATCTTTATTCGATTAAAGCTTTGCTAGTTGCCCTGTCTATGGTCGCCTTGTGGGCTTTTCAAAAGAAATATCTGCCAAAACTCCCTCATGTTTTGGCGCAAAAAATATCTAACATTACGCAGCATCGTCATTTTTCATTGATTTTTATTCTGGCAATTACCGTCACGGCCATTGCTATCAGGTTATTATTTTTCTTCGCCTACTCTTATTCGCCGATTTCCGATCCAGGATCGTTTTTCACTAGGGCCCAAGCCGTCGCAAGCGGTGCCGGTCTTGTCGGCGATGTCTATGTGTCGTTCTTCCCTTACCTGGCGGCCTACGCGTACGTATTGGGGTTAGCAGTCAAATTAATCGGCAACGCATGGTTAGCCACGATAATCCTAAACACCATTCTTGATATTGCGGCCGCCGCAATTGCTTCGTTGTTAATCAAGAAAATCTCGGATAAAAAATCAAAAAAATACCTGATAATCTACGGATTATGGCTGCTTAGCCCGTTCAATATTATTTTTTCAGTTTTGTCGCTGCCAGTCATTGCCGTTAATTTTTTCATTGTACTGGCGATCTTTTTGACCTATATGCTGTCTCGCAAAGTCATGTCGCAAGATATCAAATCTTCATTAATTCTTGCGTTAATTTTGGGTTTGACCTTGGGCTACGCCAACTGTTTCAGGCCGTTATTCCCGATAGTAATCATTGCGATTCTACTGTATTTCGCTTATATTTTATTAACCAATAAGTTCAGTCAAAAAGTATTTTTACTTTCGCTTTCAAGTATATTAATTATCATCGCGATTTTCTTTGGCGTTCAAAGACTAAATGTAGCCTTCGTATCCGGACAAACCGGTTTGAACGTTCCGTCAGATGCTAGCGGATGGAGTATTTATGTCGGCTCAAACGCATCGAATACAGGCGGCTGGAATGCCGCAGACAATGCCTATTTATACGGCATCTTGAACAAAAATACCGACATGCAACGATTACACGATCAATTAGCCCGCGAAGGAATTGAACGTTACAAAAGTCTAGGGGTATCCGGCACTATCAGTTTGATGTTCAGAAAGTTGTCATTATTTGCCGGTAACCAAAATTGGCTATACGATGCCGAGGCGTCGATAGTCGGTTATCAAGGTTCTATCATTTCAAAGTTTATTAGCGTTTACATACTGGCTTTTGTATTCATAATTTTTACAATCGCTGGAATCTATTTGTATCGAATCGCAGTATCAGTTAAATTTAAGCGCGAAACAGACCCGATTGTTATATTCATCGTTATATTAATGCTTGGATTTTTCTTTTCCAGCATGTTCGTCGAAGCCCAAATCCGATATGCGCAAGTTATGTATCCGATGTTTGTCGTGGTTGGGGCGGTTGGGGTGATGTGGTTTTCAAATCGCAGATTAAAATAGAATAGCAGCCACGAGGGTCGTTTATAATTTTGGTTGAACGTTTCATTCGTGTTAATGTAATTCAAGACCAATAACGTTTCTTATGACATTATCGTATATATTTATGGTAATTACGCATAAAGCTTGCGAACATAAGAACAATAACATATATTAAGTGTATGGACGATGCCTATTTTGGAAATAAAACATTTTGTATCAACCAAAGACGCTATCTTGGATCAAAAATAAAACTGTTAAACTTTATTGACGACATATTAAGTAAGGAGAATGTAGAGTTCAAATCATTCGCTGATATCTTTGCAGGCACTGGTTCTGTAGCTAACCATTTTCATGATCGTTCTAGAATTATAGTAAACGACATACTAGACTCAAACCAGACATCGGCTCCTGTGCATTAATTGCCGACAGACGTACCAACTTAGATCAATGAATATAACAAAGGCTACCGCCAGAATCCGCCACGGATATTTCGTACTGATTTTCTGCCACCATTTAGTCACAATTAATTACTCTATTCTGCCTCTATTATACGCCAAACAAATTATCTAGATTTTTAGTGCTTTGTTGTGGTTGTAATCATAACTCGTCCGGCTATGTGAGTTTGTATGGTAACTATATCGTAGCCTATCTAAAGCAAAGTAGTATATAAATGACCAAAGAAAAATATCAAGACCCTAACGTTGTATGCATGGCAGTAAATCTGCAAGCTCTTGTATCGATTAGGTATATTGGAAAGCTTATGAAGGCTTACGAGAAGTTCTCACAGCCACTAACATAATTAACCCAAACACTGATGGTTAAAGAGTTAAGCCCACTCATACAAATCCAAAGTAACCAAATGTAGATAATTTATGAGTCGGTTTTAATCAGCTAACAATGACCACAACTGCCATGCGCCATAAGCCTTTAAATTGCCGTTTAAGGCGCCGGTATGGGCAGGCGCCGTGTTATACCAGTCGACACCTTGAGCGTGTGAGGCTTGCCATGTATCGCACCAGTTGCCGCCAGCATAGACGCAGCCATCACCACTAACACCGGCACCTTGAGACATATAATTAACTCCGTCAGGGTTATAACTTTCTATATCAGCAAAATCATAAAAATATTTGTTATTTGTCGAAACAAATGCACGAATTTGTTGGTTATTTCGATGCAAAACTCCACCCGTACTGGTTGCATCCAGATGACCTGTCATATATACAAATTTTACACTTGGATATTCTGATTCTAATTGATTCATCGTATTCAAATATGTGTTAACTTGATCGGTCGAAAGATACGACAATTGGCCACACCAAGACCAAATTACTACATCGGTATCCGGGTGGCTATTCAGAAATGTTCGAGTTGTTGCAGGCCATTCAGCAAAACCTAAGTCCATATAACCGGCCGGCGCATCATAAATAGTTAATTTCCCAGTAATACCTGAGCAAACACCGCTAGTTGACCCACAAAAGATATAATTATTACCGGTAATAGCACCAAAGTTAATCAAATCTCTCATAGCGGTAATTAGTTGGCTGCCATGGGAAGTATGACCATAGTAAACCTTTAAATTGTGGGCACTATTAATCCGCGCAAGCGGAATCGCTTTAAAGCTGGTTAGTGATGAGTTTGTATGATTGACGATACGCCCCGCAGCGATAGGCGCTGGTGTTAGTGTTGGTACCGGTGTCGGCGCTGGTGTTGGTGCCGGAGCTGAAGTTGGCTTAGGCGTAGGAGAAGCTGTTGGCTTAGGCGTAGGAGAAGCTGTTGGCTTAGGCGTAGGAGTTACTTTTTTCTCAGTATTACCTTTTTTATTGTCAGAATCTTTCTTCGCGATATTATTTTTGTCAGTTGGTAAACTAATGTTTGTATTGTCCAGATTGGTATTATTATCAACCCTAATAAAGTTCGAGCTTATATATTTAACCATTTTTTCTATATGTGGAGTTGCCATATAGCCACCGGCTAAGCCAATGACAATAACAACTACACTTACCAATTTGTTGGCTGGTACTAAAGCCGCAATTTCTTTTATAATCATTTTTGTGGTGTTAGTTATTTTGATTTAATTGTATTATACATATCATTTTTACAAATAGTAAATAATTTTGGTTGATAACTGCCCCACAATAACTGCCAGTATAAAGGACCGCCGAAACTTTCGACGTTCGCATACCCTGTTTTTACAGTGTTATTTAAGCATCTCGAACGCCGTTTCATCTGTTTGCGGCATAAACACCAACTAATATTTAGATGGTTTAGAATAACTGTCATTCTGTATATATCTAAAATTGAACGTAATCAAGCATTATTAAAAATGCATTCGAAATAAGTGACTTTATTTTAATAGCATGTCTCGTCAGATTATTTTATGTGTATAATATAATTAAGTACAAGCTGCTAGTTATAGCTAACGGATTAGGAGGATTATATGGACCAAAACAATATAACAACTGACACTATTTCAATGCCAAAAATAGGCGACAAGGCACCGGCATTTAAAGCGGTCACAACACAGGGCAACATTGTTTTCCCAAAAGACTATGAAGGTAAATGGGTTATTTTATTTAGTCATCCGGCAGATTTTACACCAGTTTGCACTTCAGAGTTTATGACTTTTGCTAGCATGGAAAAAGAGTTCAACGAGGCTAATTGCCAGTTAATTGGATTGTCCGTTGACGGACTTTATAGCCACATTGCTTGGCTTCGTACAATAAAAGAAAAAATTGAATATAAAGGCATGAAAAATGTCGAGGTGAATTTTCCTTTAATCGAAGACATAACGATGGACGTCGCTAAAGCCTATGGCATGATTCAGCCGGGCGAAAGTAATACAAAAGCCGTACGTGCCGTCTTCTTTATAGATCCAAAAGGGATAATTCGTACTGTGATTTATTATCCACTAAGCCTTGGCCGCAACTTTAAAGAATTGTATCGTGTTTTGATCGGCCTGCAAACTGCTGATGAGTTCAATGTAGCTTTGCCCGCAGATTGGCAGCCGGGTGATGATGTTATTGTACCGACGGCCGGCTCCTGCGGAGTAGCTAAAGATCGTATGGATAAAAAATCCGAAATGACATGCTATGATTGGTTTTTCTGCACCAAAAAACTACTAAAGAAAGAAATTGACAGTAAAGTGTTGCATAGAAAGTAAATTGATAAATAAATCCAAAGACCATTACCGTGCCAGCGGTTAATTAATGTTAAAAGTATCAATAGTAAATATATAAATATGCAAAATAACCATACTTTTCTTAATCTGTTATTTAGCCATCTTTCTACTTGGTTGAGCATACCGGTCTGGCGCCAGATCTTGAAAGTCTAGACTAACTCTAATTTGAGCTATATTATTTATACATGTAAACATCCAAAGAGTAGTTTGATAAATCCAACCAAACAGGCGGCACAAAGACCGAAACGCCAAAAGGCCTAATGTATATTTCTACCCCAAATGAGATTTATTAAATTATCAAAAAAATACCAAGGGTTGAAGTTATAACCATTGCAGATATTGCTAATAAACTCACAAAAAACATGGCACAGATTGGATATGCCAGACTAGTACTGGCATTTTTACGTCACTAATTGCAAATTATTCCGAAAAAGCAAATTTAGGGATTCCCTAATGGCGAGTTGTAAAAGCTAAAGGAGTTTTATACGATCGATATTTAGGTATGGAATCGCGTCAATCAGAATTACTTAAATCTGAAGGTTGGGAAATAATAAAACGTCGTAAAAATAAAATTCCTTCAGTAGATTTGAATTAACTAACTCAATATTGGAATCGTGTTTGATAGAATGCTCGGCTGGGACGGAGGGTGAAGTTGCGAACACCTCCACCCCTGGTTTTGTCATAACTGACAAGACTTTGCAGGCTGTCGAGAAGCTGGTTGATAGCTTGAAAAAACTTGGTATCAAGTATGTCGATGGCGAGCTCGTCTACGACGAAGAGGAGGCTGGCTATGAGTATCTTCAATAGTTCCAGTGATATCAAGATGTTTGACGAACAATCCTTTTACCGTGCATTCGAGAAAGACCTTCACCTTGCCCGAAGAAGCGTCATCATCGAAAGCCCATTTATCACCCTACGACGGATAGACGAACTGCTCCCAGTATTCACTAAACTAAGACGTAAAGGAGTAGCCGTTACTATAAATACAAGAAACCCGATTGAACACGATGCAGAATATGAAACACAAGCACTGGTCGCGATTGAACAGCTTCAAGGTCTAGGTGTGAAAGTCCTGTACACCGTTAAGCACCACCGCAAGCTGGCAATTATCGATGGTAGCATTGCCTGGAATGGTGGCTTGAACATTCTTTCACAACACGGTAGCTGTGAAATTATGTGGCGTGTGGCGTCAGAAGATATAGCAGACCAGCTTTTAGGATTCATTGGTCTTATCGCATCGCAAGGACGCACAGGAGCACTGGAAAGACGAGATGATATTATTGTCTAGATTCTTGCAGCCCCCATCGCTTCACAGGTCATTGCTAGTAGCCTCTACATAAAAAGTATTGACACAATCAAGTAGTATGCTTAACATAGAACTATGACAGGACAAACATCTTCTGTGCCCAGCGATGAATATGCAAAACAAATTGCCACGCAGATGCGTAAGGGTTTTCTTGCGTATTGTGTGCTTAAGATTTGCAGCGAAGCAGTATATACGAGTGACGTCATAGAACGACTTCGCAAAGCAGAGCTCGTTGTCGTCGAAGGGACAATTTATCCATTACTAAGCAAGCTCCAAAAAGATGGGTTGCTTGAACATGAATGGCGAGAGAGCAAACACGGCGCTCCGCGTAAGTACTATAAAACTACCAATTATGGCAAGGATGTACTAAATAAAGTTACTGGCAATATCGCCGCATTAAATAACACGTTAAATAAACTCTAAGAGGAGTAATTGTATGAAAGAAATAACCAGAATCCATATAGCTAAAACACCCTATGACATAGAAGTTACGGCCAAGAAGGAACTTGAGAAATATACCACTAAACTTGAGCTCTATGCCGATGATCCGAACTTGCTAGAGGACATTGAAATTCGACTGACGGAGATTCTCTCCTCTCGCGGCACTGAGAAAGATGGCGTAATCACCGAAGATGACGTCAAGTCCATTCGTGAACAGCTTGGTGATCCAAAAGACTTTATCGGAGATGGTGATCTGGCGGTTGGTCCTAATACGTTCGAAGATGACAATAAACCACCACATCGTTTGTACCGCGATAAAGACTCGGCAGTCTTAGGCGGTGTACTCAGCGGTATTGCTAAGTACTTTGATGTCAACCCAACGTGGACACGCTTGGCATTTATCATTATGTGTTTTGTTTCTTGGGGGCTAATCATCATTGCCTACGTAGTGCTCTGGATCGTAGTGCCAGTTGCTAAAACAGCTGCAGAGAAGCTCCAGCTAGCAGGCAAACCGGTGACCCTCGCATCGATTAAAGAACTTAGCGAACAAGCCGAGACTCCAAATAATAATCAACGAATCATGCAAAACATTGTCACTAGTATGGCTGGTGCTTTTGCTGTAATTAGCGCGTTCGGCGTACTGCTAGTCACGCTTTGGATCAATGGCATGCTTTGGTTGAATGACAATGAAAATTTGGGTATTCATGAATCCTTGTCTGTCCAATCAACGGCTGGCCTCATATCTATAATTCTATTTACAATAGCCGGAATACTCCTCACCCTGCTACTGTCCGCCATATCGTACGCTATTTTTAAGAAGACCTGGACAAAAAAGCTGTCTGTCTCAGTTATTTCAATTGTGATTGCTGGCATGGTCAGTTTCGGTGGAGGAATCGGTACTTTCATACTCGGCAAGCAGTTGGATATGACATCGGCGCATGACTCGCGTAGTACCGAGAAAGTTGCGCTGTCTGAAGATTTTAGCAGTATCAAAGAGCTTACAGTCGATGTCGGAACATTCGACATAGGTTGGGGCGACATGTCTGATGTTTATACCGAGTACATTGTCAGCGACACTCCTCGTTATGAAATATCGGCAATATCTGGCACGATAACACCTAGCATCGAAGTTGAAGGCGATAAAGCGGTTCTAACAATGACCGGCAAGGATGATCGTCGTAACCGCTATATTCAGCCAACACTTACCATATACGGGCCTGCTCTTAATAATGTGACGGTCAAAAGCGGTTCGGTGCACTATTACAATAAAGACAAGCAAGACACTCTTGCTATCATCACTGAGAGTAGCGATAAGCGAACTAGCAACAACTACCAGACGTCGGTTGGCGGAAGCTTTGAGGCTACTGGTCAATACGGTACCATCAGCCTGACAACCAGGTTCGCTTCCGGCGTTACACTTAACCGTGCCACTGTCGAGAACTTGAAGGCAGACATACATGGCGGTTATGTCTCCGCAGGTGTGGTGCGAAGCCTTACAGTTAATCAGGTTGACGTTTGCCCAGCGAATAATTATTCAGATCAGAACAGAATAGTCGTTCAGGGTGTTACGACTGGCAAACTAACTTACAATGGTTTGGAACAGGATGCGAAAACTATAGATAATAACTGTGGTGTGCTGATTATCGGTGGCGAAAGCGAATATGATGCAAATCAGGAGCGCGATTGACCAAGTGAATATCGGATATTCTTCATAAAGGCGAGCCGAACACTGTATGAAGCTGGTCACGCATGGCGCATAATTCAATGTCTTAATCGGAGTGAACCATATATCCAGTGCCTATTCTCGTATAGGGAGCGGAAAGCTTGTTATGGATTGGTTTAGTTGCTCAGGGTCTTTGGGGCGGAGGGTGAAGTTACGTACACTTCCACCCCTGTATTTGTCATAACTGACGAGACTTTGCAGGCTGTTGAGAGGCTGGTCGATAGCTTGAAAAACTCGGCATCAAGTATGTAGATAGCGAGCTAGTCTATGACGAAGAGGAGGCTGGTTACGAGTATCTTTTTTGAAATTAGACCAGCTATACTTCTGTGCTCAACAGCCAATCCACGACGTTTACCTTTTTGATGCCTAGAAATTCCTCGTTTATTAAGTCGGTCGTCAAAATATATTTGGGATAATTATCGCTAATCTTTTTAAATGGGGCAAGTTCTCGCTCAAGGGTTTTTTCGTTGTCGTTAATTTGATAAGCCACCTGATAGTATACGCGCTCGCCCCCTGGTTTCTGGACAATGAAATCGACTTCGCTGTCATCTGCTTTGCCGACCCATACCTCACCTTCGTTTCGACGTAATAGTTCTAGATACACGACATTCTCTAGTCGATGGCCGATATCTGATACCTGTGAGCTACCGAGCATTATTTCTCGCAAACCTAAGTCGACTACGTAGTATTTATCGTTAGTAGTGAGTAATTTTTTACCCTTCACGTCGTATCGGCTAACTGGATAAATTAGGTAGCTTTTCGTCAAATATTCTAGGTATCGGATGACGGTCGCATGATACGTTTTGTTATCCTGATTAGTTAGAGCTTTCGCAATGCTGGTAGCAGATAGGGGGCTTCCTATGCTATCGAAAACAAATTTCACGACTCTCGAGAAGTCGTCCTTGTCTCTAATCTCGTACCTGTTCGATATATCATTGTTGACGATGGTTTCATATAAATCTTTCAGGTAAATGTTAGAGAGAGCGGGGTTTGTCCTGGATAAGGTAACCGCTTCGGGGAAAGCGCTTGAAGATAAATACTGCGCTAGCAACCTGTCGTTGCTTTGACTGTCTGGCATTGCTAGCCGGTATTCGGCGAATGAGAACGGCAAAATGTGAAGAGAGATATACCTACCCGTCAAGAGTGTTGCTAGTTCACTCGACAGCAAAAACGCATTCGACCCAGTCACATAGATGTCGACATTATCTTTCACGAATAAAGAATCGATAACTCGCTCAAATTTATCTACCATCTGAATCTCATCAAGGAACAGATAGTTCATTTGACCATCGACCAACTTCGACTCGATGTCATTGTGTAAAGCAAGCCAGTCTGTTAAGTCGACATTGGCAGCTTCTTCGAAATTGATTGACTGAATTTTGTGCTCAGCGACACCAGACTCAATAAGCTCATTACGAAATGATTGGAGTAAAGTCGATTTACCTGAACGTCGAATTCCTGTGATAACTTTTATTACATGCTGGTCTTTAAGTTGTCGTAGTGTCTGTAGATACTGCTGTCGTTTTATCATGATATTACTATAATCGAAAAATGTCAGATTAACAACTTTTCGACTATATATGCGCAAGGTTTACTACAGTACTAGGCTTATAGCGTATGCTTATTTTATCTTTGTGAATTCTGTGGCAGGTTCTAGTGAAGTATTCCAAACTTTTTATGATCTTGAATCTAGCTATCGATAAGCAGGCTGGAAACGTCACTAGCAGTGAGCTTTGGACGATATTTTAGATGGGAACTTCGTATCCTATATATTTTACCGTTCATATAAAGCAATCGTCTGAAAATTGGCGCTAACTATTTTTAACTTTAAATATCCATCGCATCATACTCATAACAAATCCAACTATTAACCAAAAAGATCCTATGAAAATAAGCACAAGACTAAAGACTCCCATATATAACCCCGTCATGTACATCAACCCAGTGTGTGGTGCAGTATCGGCATGATTACACATTTCTTTTGGAAGGCTGCCTCTTATGTAATAGTTACCATCAATCAGCTCGCAGTTGCTACCCCAAACGGGAGCAGCCGGCTCTGGTTTATCGATTGTCATTAATGCGAAAGAAATACCCAACAATAAAAATCCTACAGAGATAACTATTAGCAGTATTCTGAAATGTTTCATCTTAACAATTTTACCTTACATTTGACATTTGCACGCCAATTTCACCTATAATCGCCTCGTATTTAACGTATTCACTTCTGTAAGTAGCTTTGAATTGAGGAGTAAAATTCTTCAATAATTAGTCACCTAGACCAATCTGGTGGAGCAATAGAACTACCATATGATTTATTCAACATTGTAAGATTTGTATCGGCTTATCGGCAAAAGTAAAAGTAGAATTTATTTCTGGATAACATCGACTTGCTTCATCCTATACTATCCGACATGGCAGACTTGCGATCATTGATGTAATCAAAAGTGCTGGCAAGCAGTCTGTCTCTGAATTCATAAACATGCACGAACTGATAAATGTCCTAGAAAATGTCTGAGTAATTGTCCTAGAAAAATACTCTTGGGAGCTGGCTATAACACAGTCAGAATAGTGAGATACGGCTTAAGGGATTCGAACCCCGAGTAACAGAGGTGGCAAAGTCGGGAAAATAAAAAATGCACAATCTTGTGCATTTTTCTTCTCTGTTAATCTTCGTGGCTGGG
>CAZEGB010000023.1:0-18656 GCA_964511655.1 uncultured Saccharimonas sp. (SeqCode)
TATTGTACCGTCTCTACAGTCGAGACTAGGTGTTCATTATATGGGGAGCCTGACACCGAGATAAGCGGCAAGAACGCAGTAGCGGCCATCCGCGTTTCTACGACCAAACAAGGCACTGAGGGCGACTCGCCAGAAGCTCAGAAAGAGCAGATTGAACGCTTTGCCGAAACAAAAGGAATCACTATAAAAAAGTTCTTTGTATTTATGGAATCAGCCAGCAAAGAACAGCAACCAATGCAGGAGGCCGTGGATTACTGCAAAGACTCTAAAAACGCCGTCGACTTGTTTATTATCAAATCCATTGACCGCTTTACGCGCGGTGGATCGCTCAGCTACGACATGCTTAAAACGCAGCTCGAACGAAGCAAGGTCCAATTGGTTGACATCTACGGCGTTATCAGCTCGCAGCAAATCAACACGCTCGACCATTTGGGTTTTGAATACAAGTGGAGCGTATACAGTCCGAGTAAAAAATCTGAAATACTCGAAGCTGAACGCTCCAAAGACGAGCTGCGCGACATAATGAGCCGTATGATTGGTGCTGAGATCCGCTACACCAGAAACGGGTATTGGATGCGCCAACCACCCTACGGCTATTACAGTGAAAAGGTTGACACCAATCAGGGCAAGCGCACAATCTTACGCCCACGCGAAGAGGAGGCGGTATTTATACGGAAGATGTTCGAACTACGCGCCGAAGGAATGCTTAATGACGCCGAAATAGTCGATAGACTAAATGACCTTGGCTACCAAACGCGCGTTAGCTACATCCGCAACAAAGACGACTTGAGCAAAGTTATCAGTAAAAAAGGTGGCCGCCCGCTGACTGTCAAAAGTATGCAGCGGATAATCCAGAACGTCATTTATGCTGGAATTAACGTAGAAAAATGGACCGACTATAAGCCGGTAAAATGCGCTTTCGATGGTCTTGTCACGATAGATCTGTTCAACAGGGCGAATCGTAGCAAGAAGTATATAGGATACAACGAGGCCGACGGCGAGTATGAGATCCACCGGCAAGCGCCAAAACCACATTTGGTAAACAAAGTTATGGACAACCCTGACTTTCCTTATAAAAAGATGGTGTTATGCCCAGAATGCAAAGGCACGCTCCTTGGTAGTGCAAGCCGTGGTAAAAATGGTAAATATTACCCAGCCTACCATTGCAGTAATAAAGGGCATTATTTCCGTGTACCCAAAGATGATATGGATGAAAGAATCACGCAGTTTATTGGCCGCGTAAAAGTTAACCAAGACCAGATAGAGCTACTCTTAGAAACGGTACGCAAAGAATTTGAGCGTAGGAAGGCATTGTCTGGAGACGATAAAGAAACGCTCGAAAAACACATCACGACACTCAAAGGCGAGGCTGAGGCGGTGCTAGGTAAAATTATGATGTTATCGAATCCGACGGCGATTGCTTATTTGGAGAAAGAACTTGAGAACATCCACGAAAAAATAACCAGGCTTGAAAAAGAAAAACTAGCCATGCAAGACAAAAAGCCTATTGATATCGACCGTATACTGGCAAGGGTCAGGTTTTTCCTGGAAAACCTTGATTCACTACTGTTGAAACAACAAGATCCCCGCAAAAAAGCCAAGTTATTCGGCCTATTGTTCAACCAGTTGCCAACCTATGATGATTTAGATTATGGAACACCAAAAACACCCCTTTTTACAGGGGTGAATTCGGTCTTTCGGCTTGCGCCGCTTGAAAAATCTCTTATGGTGATCTCACCGGGAATCGAACCCGGATTGCCAGGATGAGAACCTGGTGTCCTAACCGTTAGACGATGAGACCATGGATATATTGTAATGTATTTGAATTTGCATTTACTGCTGCACTATTATACGGACAGCCTGGTGCCCTAGCCACCCGTCGATTTCTTTGAAATCGCGGTCGGCCCCGCCTCAGTCGGTGACGTTCGTCATCCGGCTTCCGGCCTTGCAGACTGCCACCGGCGTCTTCACGTTAGACGATGAGACCATGGATATATTGTAATGTACTTTGTGGTTCGATCCCGCGAATTGGAATCGCGGATTGCCAGGATTCGGTCACAGATAATTTGCCTTGCAAATTTCCGCGACCCCGCCTCGCTCGGTGACGTTCGTCATCCGGGCTCCGGCCTTGCGGACCGCAGACGTTGCGGTCCTCACCTGGTGTCCTAACCTTCGCCGTACGGCGAAAGACGATGAGACCATGGACAATCAATACTGTATCAAATAACAGTGGTGATGTCCAGACAGGACTAGGGTTAGAGATCTTTAAGCTGTTTGATGACTGAGATTAGTTTTTTCGGGGTTATTTCGGCTTTGATCAGGTATGCGTCAGCATATTTTTCCATTGATTGGCGCGATTCTTCATCAACTTCGAAATTAGTCAAAACAATAACATGTGAGTGCGGAATCAGATCTTCTTTGCCGCCGCGAAGGGTGTTTAGTATTTCGGAACCGCGACGTTCAGGCAACATGACGTCAAGCAAAATTACGTCGTAAGTTTTGTTGCGAGCGGCAATCAAGCCGTCATTGCCGTCAACTACCCAATCGACTTCGTAACCTTCTTTTTTAAGGCTTCGTACGTACATTTCGCCGATAAATCGGTCATCTTCGACACACAGAATTGTTTTTGCTGCCATGTAATTTAACCCCTATACATTGAATGATTTTTTATCCAGCCGGTACCTTCGCTAATCATACCAACATTATTATTATCGCTTGCTTGCAGCTTATCTGCAACAGTTGAATATATTGGCAGCGATACGGTAAAAATCGATCCCTTGCCGTCTTCGCTGCGTACGCTGATGGTGCCGCCGTGCGACTCGACGATCGCCTTGCTGATATATAGTCCTATGCCGGTGCCGGCAACTGTTTCACGCGACCGGTGTGAGCGATAGAATTTCTGAAACAAGTTGCTGACGACGTTTTCAGGCATGCCTATGCCGTGGTCTTGGACCGATATGTCAACGAAATCACCATTCTTTACGGCGCTAAAGATAATAGTGCCGCCTTCGTTGCTGTATTTGATCGCATTGTCTATCAGATTGCCGAAAACCTCGCTGATGCTGTTGCGGTCGGCTGCTACCTTCGGCAAATCGCCGGGAATTTTTATCGACAACAGCCGGTTTTGAGCATCGGCGCGCATTTTCATATCGTCTTTGATGATGTCGTAAATCGAGGCTACAGACTCTTCGGTCAGATGCATTTTCAGGTGGCGACGGTCGTATTTCGACGTGTTTAGGATATTGTCGATATAACCTGACAATCGATTAGAGGATATTATCAGCCGACGGAATAATTCTGCCTGGTCGTCTTTTAGTTCGCCGCCGAGCTCGTCATTTAATACATCCAGATATCCCCTGATCACCGTAATCGGCCCGCGCAGCTCGTGAGCGGCAAACGATATGAAATCCAGATTCTCTTCATCAACCGAATACTGTTTGGTCCGGTCTATCAAGGTTAAAACCGTTTCGGTTGGTGCGCCCTTTTGATATGAGGCGATCACATCAAAGAAACGCCGATTTTCTTGGTTCGGCAGGCGGTCTGGGACTCTGGTCCAGACATGTTCGGCATGGACTGAATATTCTCCGCAGGCATCCAGCCAGGAATCGAGCGAATCACCGTAATTGAACAATAAAGTCAGCGTCCTTGCGCCGTTGACGTCCGTATGTATCGGAGCCGTCCTATTTGCATATACAACCCGTCGGTTGGCATCCAATGCCACGAAACCGCATATCGTCATGTCCAGCGCGTTTGTGACGATGGAAGAGAGCGAGCCATCCTTGTCTTCGGGTCCGTTATCCCGTTTCGTGCTGGCTAACTCATATACCGTTTGCAAGGCGTCGTGAAAGCCTGTCTGAACGTTATTGCCAGAGTTTGGATCGGGCATCGCTAGCGAAGTGTCTTCGCCCGAAACGTGAATGATTGCCGCCATTAAATCCCTTGTCGGACGCATAATGTATAGGAATATTAACGACCTGATTGCCATGCTGAATACAAGCACCAGGCCAATAATCAACCACAGCAGCGGCGAGTTGAGACTAAGGACGCCAAAACCGACTAGGGCGGCGGCAGTGATGAAAACAATAAGGAATTGTGAGATGATTACCATCCAAAGCACTTTTTTGAAAAATGCCGGCCAAAAATCCTTGGCCTGCTTCGGTACTTCTTTTAGTTCCATACCACGTTTCCTCCATCGTTAGGGACTGCCGTAATCCAAGTTTGGCCGCGCACTAAAGGAATATCGGTGCCGACCGCGTCCGTAAACTTGATTTGACTTAGTTTACTGTCTTTGTGCCAAGTCGCGTTAATTGCCGTACCGTTTTGGAATATTGTTGCGCTGCCGCTGCCGATAGTCGTGATAGATTCCCTATAGCCGTCTTCGGGTATAGTAGCCTCGTCTACGCGCATAGCAATAACGACGCTCGGCGAAATTTGTCCGTCCTCGCGATCCAGATGAGCCGCTCCGCCCTGGGACCTCGCGTATGTATTGGTCGTTTCGTCGTAAGTGTATGAACTGTTGAATATATAACTACTAATCGTAACGGTGATGTTGGTCGCGTCGGGCGTTTCGACCGGTTCACCGTCAACCCGCGTAAAGCCTGTAAAGCTTGAAGTCGTATAACCTTTGGCTGCGTTTAATGCATCCAGTTTTTCGAAACTGGTATATACGTTGTGCGGCGCATAGCGGTCGGTTGATCGCCAATAGTATCTGGAGTTAAAGAATTGATCGATATCGCGGTAATTTCCGTTGCGGACTTCTGCCAATGCCGCCGGGCTGCCGCCGATATGACCAATGCTGGCGTTAAAAGCTGCGGCCCAATCGACATAATACAAGCGCACGCTGCGGACAGGCCCTATTAATTGGGGCTTTTCGGCTTGGTAAATTACTAAGAACCTGGTGATGCCAGCCTCGGCAATTGCTTCGAATACGACGCCGCTGTTTTTGATACCTGATTGAGGGCGAGCTTCGGGGCTGTTTTCGATCATTATGGCCGTAACGGGCTGTTTGGTTGCGGCTTCGTTTGCGACCAGCATTCCAGTCAATGGCGAATAATATTTTATCGGTACAGGTGTTGGCGAAGGTTTAACTACCGTTTTAGATGTCTTGTTCGCGGTCGAGATAGGTTTTTTTGTCAGTATGTAATAGGCGGTTGCGCCAGCGGCGCAAATGACGACGACAGCGCAAATAATCCAGACGACTTTACTGTGTCTAGCGAACCATCGGCATAAACGCAACCACGATAACTTAAGCCAATTCATAGCTTAAGCGTTATTATAGCAGAATGAAAACGTTTTTAGGCGGTTTCGATGGCCGTTTTCAGACGGGTATTGACCTTGTCTTTGCCGAGGACTGCCAAGGTTTCGTTTAGGGCCGGGCTAAATGGAGCCCATGACACCGCCAGACGGATCAGGCTGAATAGAACCGCCGGTTTTTGATCGGTCTTAATTAACAGCAGATTTAATGTGTTCTGTATCGATTCGGCGTCGAATTCGCTTTCGTTCAAAGCATTTTGAGCGGCCGTCAGTAATTCTTTGACCTCATGGCGCGGAATATTGCCCAGCTGTTTATTGCCATCAACCATTTGCCAATTAGGCACCGGCTCTTCAAAGAAGTACGACGTGATGGTTGGTAAATCGGCCAAAGTTTTCAAGCGGTCTTGGACTAGACTTAGGACAAGTTTTTTAGTTTCGATATCAGCCCGCTTAGCTGCTGCTGGCCAAAACTCCTCTACTCTGTCATATAAATCGTCAAACGTCAGTTTTCGTATCCATTGGCCGTTCATCCACAATAAGCGTTGTTCGTCAAAGCGAGCCCCGCTGCGACCGACTCGCTCTAGGCTGAATTTGGCAATCAATTCATCACGCGAGAATATTTCCTGTTCGGTACCGTCATTCCAGCCCAGGCTGGCAATAAAATTGACCAGCGCTTCGGTTACGAAGCCTTCGTTTATATATTCCAGAACGTCCTTGGCGCCGTCCCGTTTGCCAAGTTTCTTAGTCCCGGACTCGCCCAAAATATGCGGCATAGTCGCAAAAATCGGGTGTTCCAGCCCTAACGCCTCGTATATATTCAGATAATTAGGCTGGCTGGAAATGAATTCCTGACCCCTGATGATGTGAGTAATTTCCATTTCGGCGTCATCGACGATATGAGCGAAGTTGTATGTCGGAAAACCGTCAGATTTGATTAAGATAATATCGTCAATGACTTCCGGCCCCGAATGCAGATCCCCCATTACTTCGTCGTGCCACGAATATGATTTCGGGTCGGACTTGAATCTTAGCGGCATGGTGCCGTCCCAAACCGGCAGTTCGCCGGACGGCGAATCGGGTCGATGATGACGATATAAAAAAGCTCTTTTTTCGGCGTTTGCTTTGTCGCGGAATGATTTGATTTCATCATCGGTATATGGATCGGCATAAGCTCTGCCAGCGTCAATTAATTTTTGCGCCCAATTTTTGTATGTTTCCAGACGCTCGCTTTGGCGATACGGCGCATATGGTCCGCCGATATCCGGTCCCTCGTCGTAATCGATGCCTAATGCCCGAAGGCTTTTTATCAAATGTTCGGCCGAACCCTCGACTTCCCTCTTTTGGTCGGTGTCTTCAAGACGCAAGATAAATTTGCCGTTCGGGTCCTGCCTGGCAATCAGCCAAGCGAATAATGCGGTTCTGACGCCGCCAACGTGCATGAAGCCGGTCGGGCTGGGAGCGAAGCGTGTGCGAATACTTTTCATATTACGGTTATTATAACATTCAAGAAGGTTTTATCTCTATAAATTTTGGAAGGCCGCTATCGTTCATCCCGTTTCATCAGCACACTCTAACGGGGAAAGATTCTCCTATGGCTTCGCTGTACAGCGAACGGCTGACCCCAGAACCGTCCGCAGACGGTCTTTGGATCACAGTCTGATGTCGCGGGACGAACGATATCGGCTCTGCGTATCTTGGAATATTAGAGGCTGGTAGCAATCCGCCTGATTTGGTCGCCCGACAACTTGGCGTCGCCGTCGATGGTGTACAAAATGCCGCCGTTTACCCATGCGGCATTGCCGTCATAAGTGTAAATCGTCAGGCCGCGCTCTTCGGTTGTCAGGAACTCGCCGTTCGAATATTTATTGACCATATTCTTGACTGCGGTAGAATCCCAAGAGCTTTTCTGTTGTTTGATAGTAAATTTCGCGTTACCGGTATTGGCGCGGAAATTGATAGTGACCTGACCGTCGCTATAAGATACTGGCCCGTTCAGACTGTAGCCGTCCGGACGGTACTCGGGATATGTAGCTTTTATGCCGGCCTGGGCGCTGGCGATGCCGACTGAAAAGCTGGGCATATTACAATACGCTAATAAGGCAGCCGCTATAATTACTATTACGCTGGCGGCGCCGATGAAGAATAATTTAGTGTGACGTTTTATGAAACCATATTTTACCGGTTTCTCGATCGGTTTGTTCAATGCTTCGGCGATAGCTTCTTCTTTGACTGCCTTGGCGGTTTTTATGGCGGAAACCTTAGCTAAATGATCGGCCTTTTTTTGGCGTGCCATATCGGCTTTTAATGCAATCGGGTGCTTCTTTGGCCCTATATCCGGGATTTTGACGGTTGGCTTGATGCTATTCGGAACCGAGCGTGGTGCGAAATGACTGATACTCTTGCTGCGTGCAACGTCCATGCTGTGGCCGACTTTTCGCGCCAGCTTAACCCCGTGGTTTAGTGGTTTTTGAGCGGTGCGCTCGTATATCGTTCGAGTTCTCTGGGCCATAGAGTGAATGGCGGCCGTGTTCGATAGTCTGTTGGTGGAAACCGGTTTTTTAACGGGTTTGCCGGCAGCTATATCAAACCGCTTTCCGTTAATCCTAACGATTTTGTCATTTTTCATCAATTTTCCTCGCAGGCTCTCGTAGTCTTAGTGGTTACGCTTAGCGATACCTTTAACTATCTTAGGTATATTTTGCGAAATTATCAAGGTCTTAGAAAAAAATCACACGTCTTGTTATAATGATATTCACTGACTTATGCATAATAAACATTCGAAGCGTAATAAATTATACAGACTGATAGCGCTGTACATTCTTATGACATTTGCGGTCATCGTAATGGTGACGACGATAGTCTTTTTCGTGTTGGGGTACCGGCTGGACACCGACAGCGGACACGTCGAACAATACGCTTTTTTGCAGTTCAATTCGATCCCGACGGGAGCAACTGTCACGGTTGACGGGGTTGCGGTCAGCTCAAAGACACCGAATAAAAGTTCGGTCCCCCCGGGAAGGCATACGGTAACTATGCGACGGGACGGTTATCAGACGTGGACGAAGACGGTTGAAACTAAGGCTGGTGTCATAACCTGGCTGAACTATGCGCTCTTAATACCGAATAAAATGACGGTCGAACCGGTCGCAAATTACGAGTCTCTTAATATGACTTTGGCTTCACCGAAAGGACGATATATGCTTGTCCAGAAATATGCCGAAGGTCCTTCCTTTGAGCTGGTTGACATCGGTTCGGATACTATAAAGTCGACTACTTTGACAATTCCAGCAAAAGATTACACCGGGTCGTACGTGACGGGTGCGGCTCATAAATTTGCCATCGAAAAATGGGACGAAGGCGAAAGATATATTTTAATCAAGCATAGTTATGCGAACAAAGACGAATGGCTGGTGATGGACACTCAAAATGCCGCTTTGACAAAAAACATCTCCAAGCTATTTGACGTTTCGATAAGCGGCATCGGTTTTTCGGGTACCAGCGGCAATATATTATACATTTTAAGTCTAGGTGAAATCCGTAAAATAGATCTATCAGCCGAGACGATTTCAAAACCGCTCATCAGTAATGTAACTTCTTTTAGTATTTATGATGAATCAAACGTTATTACTTATGTAGGGTTAGGTAAAACCGGTACTGCCGAACGGGTCGTTGGTTTGCATCACGAGGGCGATGATAAGTCCATTATCCTAAGAACAGTCACTAGCGCTTCGGATGTACCGCTGAATATCGCGACCACTCGTTACTTCAACGAGGATTATGTCGTCATCTCCGAAGGTGAAAAAATCGACATCTTGGGCGGGGCTTATCCAGAGACGACCGGTGAAGTCGCGACCAGTTTAAAGGCAATAACATCTCTGACTTCAAAATTAAGTATCTATGGTTTATCATTCAGCCCGACCGGTGAATATGTGCTGTTTCAGTCGGGCGCCAATTTCGCAAGTTACGATTTGGAATATCAAACCTACACTTCGTCGGTAATCGAATGTGCTAGTCAGGTGCCGGCGCTAAAATGGATTAATAACTACTATTTGTGGTCCGATTGCGGCGGCAGTCTTTCGATTCGTGAATTTGACGGGGCTAACGTTCACGCTATGAATTCAGTATTGGCCGGTCAAGACGCTACGATAACCAAGAACAGACGATATATATACAGTATCGACAAGACGGCTGCCGGTTATCAGTTGCAGCGTGTACGCCTAGTTATACCCTAATAGTACCTGCCGCTGAACAGCCATTCTATCAGTGTTTGCGTGTTGCCGGGCATTGATTTGGTGGCAGATGATTTACTACTGCTGGTAGGCGTTGGTATGACGGTCGCTTCGTTTGGATCGGGACTGATTTGCTCGGCAGTAACAAGCAAACGGTATTTGGCCGTGCCTATCGGCGTACAAGTCACTAACGTCAAAATCGGTTTGGTTGTCGTATATACTAGCTTGCTGACGTCGGTCGGTCCGACAACTTCTTTTTTGGTAACGACGTAGGTATACCTCTTCGATTTATAGTTGGCATAAACCATGTCGCCGGCTGTCAACTTGTCAAGCTGTACGAAGATGAATTTATAGTTGCCGGTGTCGAATAAGTCATTGCTGCTATGACCTGATATGACGGTATTACCGATTTCACCAGGGTGGCTGCTGGCTCCTAGAACGGAAAAATGAGCCAGCCCGTTGGCCATGGCTGCCATTTGTGAGTTGTAATCGTTACTGATGTCGTATGCAACCGGAGCGTCGACGTTAATTTTGGGAATAATTAGTCGTGGTTCTGGGCTGACGGCGAGTTCGCTGTCAGGGTTGATGACGATGTTTTGAGGATCGATGTTGCCCGGACTGATATATGCCATGGCATTAGACAAGATGACGCGGTTATATTGCAAGAATAGAAAAATTATTACTACTGCGATACCAGAAATAATCGGCACGAAGTGGCGACTTTTTTTGACTTTTGCGGCCGACTGGCGGACGGTCTCGAGCAGTTTTTGGCGTAACTTGAATATGGGGTCTTCCGAAGATGTGTTTTCGCTGTCACCATGACCGTTAATAGGGGTCTGTTCTTTCAATTCTCTCTTAGCTCTATCAAGATGGTGCGAATAGTAACCTTCGTAGTACTTTTGGTAATAATTCTGCCAGGCGCTATGATATTGTTTCCACTGTTCAGCTTGAGGGTCGGAATGCAGTTGATGAGTTCTTTGGTAAGGGTTTTCGCTTTTTGCCTGTTCGTTTGGCGGACTGTCGCTGTTGTTATAGATGGAATCAATTTTAGCCCGCACTACTCGTGCGGCTGCATTCTGCGATGAAGTTGTCGGATCCACAGCCCCACCCTGACCATTGTTTGATTCATCCGGTCTCATATCTATAGATTCCTGCTGAAATCTATTGTACAATACATTATTAGTAACTACTACTTTGGTAGTAGGTTGTTGCTGTTAGTTCGTTCACATCTTTCAGCCGCGATGGTGGAATGGTAGACACGCTAGACTCAAAATCTGGTGTCCTTACGGATGTGCCGGTTCAAGTCCGGCTCGCGGTACCAGACGTGAAATAACAAAAACTCCGGATTAATCATCCGGAGTTTTATGTTATCCGAAAATCGAATCATTACAACATGTGCATGTCCATGTCGTTTTTGCCTAATTAGGCAATGTGGGGTTATGTATAAATTTTTAGAGATGGTACGCAGAGCGTAATCGTGCGTACCATCTCATGCCGGGGTGTAATATTTGTCCCATTATAGCGACCGGCACGGGCCCTGCATTTCAAACAGGATCACTGCTACTGCGCTAAGCGCCGGTATCCAAAAACAAATATCTCGGATTGGTGGCGCGAACAGGAATAGAAATACTAATACGGTAACTAGCCAATACTTGGAGTATTCGATAATCTTCACACCCTTTCGTCTGTTATTTTACTTAAATAAGTCAGGAAACAGATAAATCAAAAGCAAAAAACCAAATGCCACGCCCAAGAGCAAGTATATTGATTTCCAATAAGATTTATGGGCTGCTTCTAATTCAGCTCTTTCTGTTGGGGTTAGGTCCTCTGTGTTTAGGTGTTTAATAAACACGGTATCAACTCCCTTCAAAATATTTTATACACAACACACGTCACGGACATGCACTGTAATGATCCGACTTTTTAAGGTCCCGCCTATCACGTAGAAATATGATTGACGGCCTTATGATAGCATAAATGTTATAAAAAGTCAATATAAGGTGTTTGGAGATCGTTTGTTTGAACGAGCCTTACGACCCATTATGCTTGTACTTAATTAATCAAGTGACTATACTAATCCTTAATAAAAGCATGTTTAATGGAGGCAAGCGAATGACCGATTATCGTGCCGGCCACGCAAAAATAATGCGAAAGAATAGCGGCTTTACGGCTATCGAACTGGCTATAGTTCTCGCGATCATCGGTATGTTGGTTGTTGTCGCGTATATTTCTTATAGCAATAGCGTGCGAAAAGCGATAACAGCTTCATTAAAGTCAGACCTTGATAAAGCGTCAAACGCAGTCAAGCAATATCAGGCTGAAAACGGGTCATACCCCCAAGGCATTGACTGCGGCGCTAAGCCTGCAGCGAATACGATATGTGTCAAAACTAGTACGGGTAATACATTTGCTTACACTTATACCTCGACTTCATTTGAGTTGACGGTTACAAATACTAACGGGGCTAGTGATACTACGACCGGCAAAGCCACCGCTGCTTCGACGACAGATGTAAGCGGTTCAAATCCCAAGACTGATTCTGATACAGATTCTGCTGGTTTATTGACCGCTCTGTCGACGCCTGAGGTATCAACCGGCGACAATCCAACTGGGGTGGTGATATCACCCGACGGCAAGTCGGTTTATGTTGTGAACTACGAATCCAGTACTGTATCGATGTATAGCCGCAACACTTCGACAGGCATTCTGACGGCGCTTGCGACGCCGACTATTACTACCGGTGAAACCCCTCATTGTATCGTAATATCGCCCGACGGAAAGTCAGTTTACGTTGGGAATATCGATTCACAAACTATTTCGATGTATAGCCGCAACACCACGACCGGCATGCTGACTGCGCTTTCGACACAGACTATTGTAAGTGTCCGAGACCCTTGGAGTATGGCAGTATCGTCCGATGACAAGTCGGTTTATGTCGCGGACGGGACTTTAAGTGCCATTCTTATGTATAGCCGCAACACCACGACCGGCATGCTGACTGCGCTTTCGACACCTAAAATAACCGTAGGTAGTACCCCGTTAGATATAGCAATCTCGCCTGACGGCAAATCGGTCTATACTAACAACCCGATGAGTATCCGAATGTATAGTCGCAACACTTCGACCGGCATGCTGACTGCACTTGCGACGCCGAATTTGGAAACAGAAGATAATTTGGGTTATTTGGCAATCTCGCCTGACGGTAAATCGGTCTACGCGGCCAATTATTGGTCAAGTAAAATAACCATATACAACCGCAACGCAATTACCGGAGTACTGACCGCTTCGGGCGCGCCGAATATGCAAACCGATAACAACCCGATGGATATTATTGTTTCACCCGACGGCACTTCGGTTTATACGGTAAACCAATATTCAAATTCCATATCGATGTATAGCCGCAATACAACTACCGGCGAGTTGATGGCGTTGTCCACTCCGACTATTGCTGCTGGCGGCGAACCGCAAGCTATCGCGATTTCAACCGACGGAAAATCGGTATACGTCGTCAACGGCAGTGACAATACTATTTCGATGTATTCAAGAAGCTAATAAACCGTCATTTATATAAGGCTGGCGGTAACTGATTCAAGCGGTTTTTTCGGATTCCATAACCAATACGCGGCGGCTTTGGTAGCAGTTTTGCCGCGCCAGATTTCGGTCGGGTCGGCCCAAGGCGTGCCGGTGATTTCTCCTTCGCTGGCGACCAGTAATACGTTGTTATGTAACACCGCAATGTGAATCGGATAAGTAATCGTGAACTTGTGCAGAGCTTCGACCAGATTAGAAAGCTGCATACTGAAAGTTAATACTTTCGGATAGTAGACCGATTGAAACAGTTTTTGCAGTTGGGCGAACGATAGAACCAAAAATGTATCAGGCCGCTCAACCAAACTGCTATTATTGCTTTTTATCAAATCGACTGCGTCGCGCGTAATCGTAAGCATGCCGGTGTATTCACGGATGAAATTTTCATATAAAACGGCTGTTTCACTATTGCGTCCAGCGTCGCCGATTAACAAAATGCCGCCCGCCCAGGCACCGATGGCTTTCATTTCAATCTTGGCTTCACTCGCCAAACTGCCCGACGGGTTGCTGGCGCCGTAAATTACGTCGGTCATGCTGGATGGAATTGATTTTTTTAGTACGTCCGGCAGCAGCACGCGCACTTCGCCGGCGCCGGTTTGAAGTGCTGTCGAATAACTTTCGGCGACGGCCATGAAACCTAATTTATTGCCGCCGATGATGCCCAATTTTCCACACCTGGAACGCTGCTCGGGTTTGGACCACTCGATATCGGGATAAAGCGGCTTGTCTGGTGTTTGTTGCTGCCAATATGGATGGCCCATGGCTAAAACTCTTTGACGATTTTGACGTCGTGAGACACAATGCGGTCGTTCTCATCAAGTTTGAACTTGGCGACAATTTTTTTGCCTTCCAAAACCTGCGGCAGCCAGTATGGATCGTCCGGCCACATCGTATCGTAAGGAATTTCGTTTTTCGAAAACCACTTCGGAGCCATTTCCTCGGATTCAACCGGATCGCCCGACCATTTGTCAGCGATATAGATATGAACGTTCATCAGTGCCGGTTCGCCCTTGAAATACTCATCGAAAGTAATGTCGGCGAATTTTTCGAAATCAATCGGCGTGACGCCTATTTCTTCTTTGGTTTCCCGAATCAGGGATTGTTCGACCGTTTCGCCCGGTTCCAGTTTGCCGCCGACGCCATTGTATCGTCCGGCGCCAAAACCACGTTTTTTCATGGCCAGCAAAACTTGATCGTCTTTGACTAAAAATAGTAAATTCATGGTTATTTCTTTCATATTTTCTCTCCGATTTCGATGCTTACCGGGCAATGGTCCGATCCAAGTACGTCAGGATGGATTTGGGCACCGGTTATTTTATTTTCGAATGATTTGCTGGTCAGCCAGTAATCTATCCGCCAGCCGACGTTGCGGGCGCGAGCGTTGGCCCAATGTGACCACCAGGTATATTGATTTGGCTGTTGGTTGAATTTTCGGAAAATATCAACAAAGCCGCTGTCTAGTAATTTTTGAAAACCTTCGCGTTCTTCGTCCGTAAAGCCGTGCTTGCCGACGTTTTGTTTGGGATGAGCTAAGTCTATTTCTTGGTGAGCAACGTTCAGATCGCCGCAAAGCAGCACCGGTTTGGTTCGCTCAAGAGCTTTGATGTGTTCCAAAAATGCCGGGTCCCATAGTTTGTAACGCAAATCCAGACGCGACAAGTCGTCCTTGGAATTAGGCGTATAGACCGTGACGACCCAAAAATCGTTGAATTCAGCCGATATTACTCTACCCTCTCTCGCCGGGTCGCCATAGCTGTCGCCGGCAAGATGGTGTATAAAGGCGATTTCGTCGGCAAAGCCGTTGATGACTGACGAAGGCTTTATTTTGCTGAAAATTGCCGTGCCGCTATAACCTGCTTTTTCGGCACTGTTCCAATATTCGTGATAATCCGGCAGGTCAATTTCGGCCTGACCGGGTTTTGCTTTAGTTTCCTGCAGGCACAAAATATCGGGCTGGTGTTCGGCCATGAAAGATTTGAAAGCGCCCTTGTTGATCACCGACCTAATTCCGTTGACGTTCCAGGAATATAGTTTCATTACTAATATTATAGTATATTTTGTTATCTAGCGGCAGTTTTTTCGAACAACTAACAAACAAGGTCCGGCTTTCGCTGAGCGGCTAAAATTTCACCAATTATTCTTTGTGGTCTGCGTAACTCGCCCATCTAAAGACGGGCTCAAACATACTCGACCAGCAAGGATTAATTGACTCAATTTTACCGACAGCTCAAGAGGACCTCTTATTGTTAGTCGCTCAAAAAACAGTCCAATTTTGTAAAAGCTGGATAAATAGTAACTAATAATTGGCAACCTCTCGAACTGCCGTAAAAATCCAACCATCTGACCCTTGCTGTTCGAGTATGTTTGAACGCAGTGAGTTACGCAGAACACAAAGGTTAGATGGTTAGATTTTTAGCGCGAAGTGAGAGCCGGTTGTTGATTATTACGTTACTATTTAAGCCAGCTATGATTTAAGACTTTTCATCGTTCGTCTGGCTTCACGTTCGGATTCGCGGCGTTTGATAATTTCGCGTTTGTCGTAAGTTTTTTTGCCTTTTCCGAGCGCGATGACCAGTTTGATGAATCTCCCGCCGGTCAGTAGTTCCAGTGGCACTATACTCATGCCGGACTGCTTGCGGGCTGATAGCTCGTCGATCTGCTTGCGACTGGCCAGTAGTTTGCGCGGCGAATTATCAAGGCTGCGGACGCCGACTGCCCCTTTTTCATTTATTTTTATGCTAAAAGAAGCGTTGTTCAGCCATAGTTCATCATTTCGGACCGTCACGTAAGAACCTTTCAACTGAATGTGGCCGTCACGAGCGGCTCTGGTTTCGGGACCAGACAGAACAATGCCCACGACTAATTCATCGCCCAGCGCGTAATCGAATTTAGCGCGGCGATTGACAATTGAACTGGTTGCTTTAGGCTTTTTCCTACGTGCCATAACAAGACTATTGTAACAGAGAAAACAGCCGAAAACTTTATTAAATTTTTGCCGTACTGTCCCGGCGAGTTTGTTCTAGCTGTTTGGAATATTTTTTATTCAGGTATGCCATAGTTATGAACTGACCGATGATTTCGTGCATAGGCATTACTTTCAGTATTTGGCCGACCATTTTGAACTCGCCGGCTATGCCTTTTATCCAGCCGATTTTTTGAGCTTTGTTGACTATCTTTAAATTAGGCAAATATACGGACTGAAAAGTCCGCTTGTTATTCAACAGAGATTTATTCATCAAGGTTTCCAACCCAAAGCCGATCCGAGGCTTTGACCAAATCAAAGGATCATTTAACATTGCTTTCGGGACGACGCGTTCACCGCTGACCCAATCCATTTTGGCGATTTTCATATGAGGGAAAGAGTTGCCGCGTAGCGATAGCGTCCAGTCGACCTGGCCTTCCAGAACGGGTTTTGCGAGTTCGTAAATGGACTTTTCGTCCAGACCCTTTAGGTCGGCGTCAAGCAACATGACGATGCCGTTTTTTGCCGATTCGATTCCCCTTTTGACCGACAATGTCTTGCCCATATTTTTTTCATTTTCAATTAATTTGACATCGAACTTTTTTACCACGCCGGAAGTGTCGTCGGACGAGCCGTCGTTAACGACGATAACCTCGTCGATTATTGGATGGCCCGAGACGGCCTTTAATACGGCACTGATTCTAGGCTCTTCATTATAGGCGGCGATAACTACGCTGATTTTTTTGTTCACGTTATGGTCATTATATAACAATCAATCGCAAATGAGATATAATGTTATTCGATGCGAATCGCAATCTTTACTGATACTTATCTGCCTGATAAAAACGGCGTAGCTATGAGTATCGATCATTTTACGAAATTGCTAGCTGATGACGGTCATCAGATCATTATTTATTGTCCCAAATCAGGCAGGTATAAGGATAAAAAATATACGAACATCGCTGTCCGCCGGCATGCTTCTTTTTCGTTCCCGGCTTACAAAGACATCAAATTATCAACCCCGTTTATTTTGAGCGTCACCAAAGATTTAAAGGCGTTCGATCCGGACATTATACATATTCAGACTCCGATGGCGGTCGGTTGGATTGGTATCTGGGCAGCCAGGATACTGAAAGTAAAAAGTATCCAGACATATCACACCTATATCCCCGATTTCTTGGTTTACTTGCAGCCAAAAACTTTATTTGGTGTCAATAAACTGGCCAATTACATTAATAATTCGCGATTAATCAAGGAGCTTGTAGAAGACGACACTTCCATCGAAAATTACGACTCCGTGAAACTGAAGGCCCATTTGGGCAAAAAAATCAAAGACTTTACGAAAAAGATATCTGAGAACAAAAACACCAAATTTACCGAAAAGTTTGGTAAAGATTATACCCGAGCTGTCTATGAAAGAAGTAAGTTGGTGCTGACGCCATCGAATGCCATGCGCAGGATATTGATCAACCAAGGCGTCAAATCACGCGTCGAAGTGCTAAGTAACGGCATAAACTACGATTTCTTCAAGAAAAAGGAAGATTATGAAATAAAGAAAAAAATGGTCTATTTCGGCCGACTGGGTTATGAAAAGAACGTAGATATCGTCATCAAGGCCTTTGGCGTGGCTTTGAAAAAGGATGCGGACTTAAGACTGGATATTCTGGGCGACGGCCCTGCCAGAATATCGTTGCAGAATTTGGCGAAAGAATTAGGAATCGCAAAACAAGTCTGTTTTGGAGGCGCCTATGACATTAAAAAACTATCCCAGCAACTTCACGAATACGACTTTTTCGTGACGGCCAGCACGATTGAAACCCAAGGAATCGTTATTTTAGAAGCCATGGCGTCTGGATTGCCGGTATTGGGCGTCGATAAATTGGCCGTGTCGGAAGTCATTCTGGACGGTAAAAACGGTTATTTGTCAAAACCAGGTAATGCCGGCAGCTTGGCAAAAAATATGATTAAAATTTTGGAAGATTCCGATCGTCTGAAGCATTTTGGAAAAAAATCACTCGCTATTGCAAAAAGTCACGAAATCATGCACTGCAAAGACCGATTACTTGGTTATTACGAACAAGCCATTAACGGCTAATAAATTATTACAGGAACTTACTGATAGCGTTTACTACTTCGACCGGCGTTTCGTACTGAGTCAGATGTCCGACGTTTTTAATCACTTCTAGTTTAGCGTTCGGGAATAAATTAGCCAGTTCATATTGTTTGTCCAGTGAAGTGACGTCGTCTAGGTCACCGGCGATTAGAAGTGTCGGCACCAAAATATCTGTTGCCCAGTCACGTACGGTATTTTTCGTTGAAGCTTTGTACGACTCGCAGATTACTCTTTTGCTCGTATGCGGGCTAAGATTTTTCTTGTGCTGTCCATTTACGTATTCTTTGATTTCTTTGCTCTTGGTTTTTACTAAAGTAGATACCGAAGCCTTGGAAAATGTATTTGATGAAAACCATTTCGTGGCGGCCGGTTCAGGCAGTATGCCGCCGAACCAAAAATATGCTGATGAAATTTTAGATAATGTTGCCCGAGGGCCGTGGAGCGCCGGAGCGCCGATTGGATTGACTAATATCAGTTTAGTGACGGATTTAGGATTATTAGCAACAAAACT
>CAZEGB010000024.1:0-5633 GCA_964511655.1 uncultured Saccharimonas sp. (SeqCode)
ACTTTACTGGGGTCTTTGCCGCTGAAAGCTCCGCCGCCGATCGGAATGCGCGGACCGTAATTATCGACCACCAGTTTGCGTCCGGTCAGCCCGGAATCGGCCTCGAATCCGCCGATAGTCCAATCCCCTGCCGGATTGATGTGATAGCTGACGCCGCGGGTGCTAGGTTTGGCAATTTTTTGACCGGCTACCCAATCATGAACGGCTTTTTCAAGTTCAGCCTTGGGCGCGTTCTGAAAACTGGCAACGACGGTTTGGATGCGGCCGCCCTGCGTCGTGACCTGGGTTTTGCCGTCGAACGGCCAGATGTCGTACAGATATTGGCATAAGTTTCTAGACAGGACGACCTCTAGCGGCAGCAGTTCGGTAGTTTCATCGGTGGCATAACCGACCATAATGCCTTGGTCGCCGGCTCCGCCGATGTCGACACCCTGGGCGATTTCTGGGCTTTGCGACGACATGCTAGTAAAGAGTTCGACCTTGCCAGCCAGACGTTTAACGATCGGTTTGACATCGATTTCAGGTGATTTGGACGTGACTTCGCCCGTGACAAAGACTTTGCCGTGTCCGCCGGCAACATCGATAGCAACGCGCGACATCGGGTCGTTCGCCAGATACGCGTCCAAAATCGCGTCGGAAATCTGATCGCAGATTTTGTCCGGATGTTTCGGCGTGACTGACTCGGCGGTTTTAAGTTTTGACATAAAAATAACTCCTTTCACGTATCTTTCCGCCCGAACGGTAAAGATAAAGGAGTTTGATATCTTATCTTTCCCGTATGGGCTAGAAGGGGCACCTTGCCATATCGGCTGGTTGCCAGCAGGTCGTCGAGCTAGGTCTCTCGCTGCGTTCTGGATACGTTTGATTAATTAATGTACTTCATTAAATCTAGCACGCGCCATGCCAGTAGTAAAGATTTGGCATAATTATTATGATAAAATAAGTTTAGTATGCCAAAGAGCATACAAACCATGACCAGGGATGCCTAAGGTTTCGACCGAACGCTAGTCCTGGTCCTTTGTTTTTGTTTGAAAGTCGTATCCCGGTCGACTTATGTCAGTATGATTTTTTTATCCAAGGCTTTGGCAATTTTAGTCAGCGTCGCGAAAGTCGGGTTGGAATCGCCGCCTTCTAAACGTGCAACTGCTTCTTGTTTCATGCCCGCTTTTTTGGCTAGTTCGGATTGAGTCATTTTTTTTGATATTCTTGCAGAAATCAAACTTTCAATTAAGGCGTATTCGGCCTCGAGTGCATCATAACCTTTTTTGACTTCAGCATCGGATAGAATTTCCTTTTTGAAATCCTTCCAGTTAGTGAATTTACTTGTATCTGTTTTGCTCATAGCTCTAATATAACATATATGTTATAGATGCGTCAATGATTCTTTTCTTTCTTTGGCAATTTCATATTCTTTTCGAGGCATTTTTTGAGTTCTTTTATTAAATGCGTGAATAAAAATAACTTCAAAATTTTTTGAAATTACAATGTAAAATATCCTTACCTCATTCTTCCCTCTCACTCTTAGCTCATATATTCCGTCACTAATATATCTGCTGTGAGGCAAGCCAAGGTTTGGCCCATATTTACTTACTAAATCGATACTTCGGGCAATTTTAGATATCGTCGGTTTATCTTGTTCACGTATAAAGTCTTGGACGGGCTGGTTGCCACGGCTATTTGTATAAAACTTAATCGTCCAATTACCCATTGAACAATTATATCATAGCAATTTAAGCTTTGTCTAAGTTTCAAATATTCGCTATTTTGATCAGGGCGCGTTCGATTAGCAGCCACGGTTCGGCGCGCGAGATTTTCATGTCATCGTCGGCCTCGGCAAAGATGTTGATGATTCGTGAGACTCCTCTGCTGCCTAGTTTGCGCGCTAATGGCGCCAGTTTGGAAACGACATATGGATGGATGCCGAAATCTTTGGCGACATTATCTGTCTGAGACGCGGACGCGACTGCCACCAGCTGGAAGCCCTGGGAATACAGCAGCGCAGACAGCCGGTACGGATCTTCGGTTTGCCTGAGAATATACAATGCCTTTTCGACGCCCTTCGCATCGCCGCGCACGGCAGTTTCGAACAAATTAAAGACGTTTTCGCTGGGATTTGCGTCGATGATTTCAATGATAGTTTCGACCGACGCGTCGTCGGCCAGCGACAGTTTTTCCAGCGCATTAGATAAACCCCATTGGTCGACACCCACGCGAGCAACCAGCGTCTGAATACTTTTCTTGTCCATGGATAAGCCGAGTTTTTTTGCCTCGTCCCCTACCCATTTCTCGGCGCGCATAAGGTCGCGTTCGGTCCAAGGCTGGAATTCGTGCACGTTCGCCTTTTTTGCGATAGATTTATAAGTCACGGTGCGTTTGTCAGGTTTAGGCTCGACCAACACCAGATGGATATCATCCGAAATTCGGTCGATCCAATCGCCGAACACCGCCCAAACGGCTTTGTTGGCGGAAAGATTGCGGATAACCACTAGGCGTTGAGTCGCAAAAAGACTGATACCCATCAAAATATCCGGCAATTGCGCCAGCGACAGCGCCTCGCCGTCGAGCTTTTCAGCCACGCCGTCAAATTCGCCGTACGGCGAAAAAACAATATCCGACAAAGCCCGCTCGATCTCAAACGAATTCTCCCCAGTCAACAAAGTGATCATTGGATACTATTATAGAACAAAAATCATCTAGATTTGTCGAATAAGGCGTCGGCTACGACGTGATATGGCTTTTTATCGCGCTGGCAATACGGACAGACGTGCGTGCCGCGGGCAGCGACTTTGATTTTGACGATTTTAGTGCCGCAACGCGGGCATTCCAAGCCTTCGCGGCGAAAGACCCTGGCAAAATCCATATAACTGCCCTTTTTACCTTCGGCGTCGACGTAATTTCGATTGGTGCTGCCGCCTTTTTCGATCGATAGGTTCATGACATAACGGACTTCTTCGAATAATTTTTTAAAATCGGCTTTGGTAAGAGTATTGACTAGGCGGGCCGGATGAATCCGCGCACCCCACAACGATTCGTCGGCATAGATATTGCCGATACCGGCAATGACAGATTGGTCCAACAAAGCTGCTTTTATAGAAGTTTTGCCGCGGCGTTTAAAGCGACCTGTGAATTCATTGGCCGTAAAACCGGCCTCTAACGGTTCGGGACCGACACGTTTCATAAAATCGATATTCGGCACCTCGGTCGTAGGCATCAATCTAACCCAACCGAATTTGCGTTGGTCGTTAAAATACAGATGGGTACCGTCCGTGAACTCGAAAATAACGCGCGTTGATTTGTCGGGCAAAGAGTGTATCAGACTTTCGTTGGGATGTCCCGCCCCGAAGTGTTTACTTTTGCCGATAAACACCATTTGTCCTGTCATCTTAAGATGAATGACCAAAGAGTAATTTGTCGACAAATCAATCAGCAACACTTTGGCGCGGCGGCGCACGTCGGTAATTTTGGCGCCCACCAAATACTTTTTGACATCGGCGGCGGCATTCGGAAAACTCTTGACCGTGTCGGATGACACGGTCTTGATAATTTTACCGATGATTAGTTTATGGAGTCCCCTGCGAACGGTTTCTACCTCTGGAAGTTCCGGCATAACACCTCCCCCTTATTGATTATTATAGCTTACTCGGCAGCAATCAATTTGCCGAGCCGATAATCATTATCGCCACAATCCGTTAATCAGCGTCTGATAGTTCGGAATCTGATCATTGAACAGATTGGCTAATACCGAATAGTTTGCGACCAACGAGCCGCGAATATTTTTACAATTAGTCGTCCACAACTGCATAACCCGCTTGTCGCCTTTAAAAATCTCGAATTCATAGATGAAACCGGACGCACAAAGGCCGCGCGTATCGTTACTAGCGCCCGTTAGCTGAGTGCCTTGGGTCAGACCGGCAAAGTATAGTGCATAAACTAATTGCTCGTATGCGGCCGTGTTGTTATAAAGAGTGATATTTTTGATTTCATTGTCGCGATATCCTTGATAGGTCGTCATTTTGCGCTGAGAAGGAGTAATTTTTACCTGATATGAACGGAAATTCTCGTCAGCGGTAATTCGGCCGCGCACTGTCATGCGCACCGAACGGTCCGAAGCGGTGCTAAGCAGGGCGTCTTTAACAGGATTAGTCTGAGTTACAACAGTAGTACCGTTTTTGTTTGAAAAGAAAAAGTAACGCGTCACGGAAATCAACGCGGCAATCGAAACAGCGACGACAAAAAGCGTCAAGATAAGCGGTACTATCCTTATGGTCCTATAACTCGCCATAAGAATATTATAATATAGTTTGTAATTAGTGTCAACTATTTGCGTCTCAAAACCCCCTCGGGTCCTGCCGTCCGGTCCGCCCCTAAAAATTTTTCACCTTTGGTAAAAACATTTTTGGGTGCTGCCCCGCCGGACGTCACCCGCGGCTAGGGTTTTTGACTCATATAATACCGGTACTGCCAAAGCCGCCGCTACCGCGCTTGGTTTCGGTCAACGAACCAACCTGTTGCCATACCACGTGTTCGTATCTGGAAATTACCAACTGGGCGATACGCATATCTGGTTCGACCGTAAACGGTTGGTCGCTGATGTTGAATAAAATTACGCCGTATTCGCCTCTGTAATCGCTTTCGATCGTACCTACCCCGTTGGCCATGGTTATGCCGCTTTTTAGGGCTAGGCCGCTGCGAGCCCGTATCTGGGATTCATATCCCGGCGGGAGCTCTATCGACAGCCCGGTCGGGATCAGAACGCGCTCGAGCGGCTTAATCGTAACAGGGGCATCAATACAGGCGTGCAAGTCCATGCCGGCAGAATTTTCGGTTTGATAGACGGGCAAAATCGCATTTTTACGCAATTTGACTATCTTGACATTCAAATCCTTCATCTATAATTCACCCCAGTTTTTGCCGATATTGACGTCTACTTTCAGTTTGATTCCCAACTGGGGGGCGATGTTTTCCATGGTATTTTTAAGTATTTCGGCGATTTTGTCGGCATTAGCGGCCGGACATTCGACTAAAATACTGTCATGAATCTGTAAAATCTGTTCTCCAAGGCCGGCAATGCGCAAATCGGCCGCCGTCATAGCCAGTTTCATCAGATCGGCCTCGGTGCCCTGTATCGGCATATTAGCCGCCGCCCGTTCAGCAGCAGCCCTAACGACGAAATTACTGCTAAAAACATCGGGCGTCGGGCGTCGCCGACCGAAGTAGGTCTCGACGTAACCGCGCATTCTAGCCTGTTCAAGCGTGGCATTGATGTATTTGCGGATAGGTTCGCGCAGTTCGAAGTACTGGTCAATGAATTTCTTGGCCTCACTAAAACTCATGCCGGTGGCCGCGCTCAAACCGTGCGGGCTCATGCCGTAAAGAATACCGAAATTGATGACTTTGGCGTTGCGGCGCTGAGCCTTAGTCACCGCTTCCATCGGTATGCCATAGACTTCGCTGGCGGTTTTGGTATGGACATCGATGTCACTATTAAAGTCGTTTATTAGCTTGTGATCGCCCGCCAGTGCCGCTGCCAGACGCAATTCGAACTGTGAGTAATCGGCGCTGACTAGAACATTCCCCTCTTCGGCGATAAAGGCCTCGCGGATTTGACGGCCCAGATCGGTGCGAGTCGGGAT
>CAZEGB010000024.1:5733-7967 GCA_964511655.1 uncultured Saccharimonas sp. (SeqCode)
GCAAACATTTCTTGTTCAAGCTTTTTGTGCTGAGCGCTCAGTTCGCGACTCATTTTCTCTAGAACCTTAGTGTCGATTTTGACGCCGCGACGTTCCATCCGGAACAAAATATATATCAATGGAAAGTCAAACTCACGGGCGATACGGGCGAATTTGGGCTCGGCATCGAACGAATCAATTTGTTGTCCATAGATATGCCACATGGCAGCGACACGGGCATTCGGCGTTTCGGCGACCTCGACGTCCATCAAGCTAGACAGCGAGCGGTCACGCCCCAGTGGGTTTATCAAAAAAGCCGCCTGATTGATGTCGTGAATGTCGTTGAATTTGACGGTAACACCGGCGTCTGCCAGCTGATGATAAATGGTCTTGATGTCATAGCCGATGACGGTGGTCAGCTCTAATACCCGCCAAACACTTCTATCCAACCCGGCTATTTGGGTATGCATGATAGTCTTTTTATCGGTCGACAGCCATATTTCGCCATCCTCGACATGCATGACAACCGGACCGTCGATTTGCAGAACCTTCGGCCATTCAACTTCTTGCAGTAAACTGATTTCGGATTGCAATTTGGCGGCCTCTTTGGTTACGCTGTGCAGTTGCATGTGTTTCGGCAGGCGCCGAATCAGCGACGTAAATTGCAGTTTTTTCAGGATTTCGGCGACTTTTTCCAAATCGGTATCGTTGACATCAGCCACATCCCAATTCAGTTTGACGGGTGCTTCGACCCAGATGCGCGCCAGTTCTTTGGTCATGTAGGCGTCTTTTTTGCCGGCGGTCAGCTTAGCCGCGATTTTGGGGTCGATTTTATCGATATTGGCATAGATTTCATCAAGCGTGCCGTATTCCTTCAGCAGAGCCAGCGCCGTCTTTTCGCCGATGCCGTGAACACCGGGCAAATTGTCTGACGAATCACCGGTAAGGGACTTGAAATCCAAGAATTGATGGACGTTGATACCGTATTTATTCTGGAAATATTCGACGTCGAATTCTTCGATGTTCGACAGGCCTTTTTTCATAGCGTAAACCTTGGTCATCGGGCCGATCAGCTGCAAGGCATCCAGATCACTGGTCAAAAGACAGGTTTCAATCCCCTTTTCTTCGGCCTCGATAGCGAAAGCACCCATGATGTCATCAGCCTCGTAATCATCGATTTCGTAAAGCGGCCAACCAAATGCGTCCAATAGCTCGTATAGAATCGGAATCTGGGCATAAAAGTCCTCGGGCGCAGCTTTGCGGCCGGCCTTGTATTCGGGATAAATTTCTTTGCGCTTGCGGATATTCGTCCCTCGTTTATCCCACGCCACCGCTACGTAATCGGGTTCGAGTTTTTTTATCAGTTCTATCGCCAGATTGACGAAACCATATACCCCGCCTGTCGGCGTGCCGTCCGGCAGCGACAGATTCGGCATCGAATAATAACCTCGGTAAAACACTGATTTCCCATCGATAATAGCCAACCTCTTAGTCATGCCTCTAGTATAACCTAGAAACCTAGCCAGTTCACTATATATTTGATCTATGTATCTTATTTGACTTTGTATCAATATTATGCTAATGTTAATGATAGTATCAATCAAAAATAAACAAATAATTATGCCAATCCCATCACTTGAAACATCGGAAATGACTATACCGGCCGATTCCGTTCCGGAAAAGGTCCATACCCCCTCTTGACGGGTAGAACTTATTAAAACCCTGGCGTCTATAGCCATATTTTCTAAATTAGCCAGTGTCGGCGCAATGGTCGAGGCAAATACGGAAAAATACAGCACCGAATCCGTCGCGCCGACCAAGTCAATCGAGCTTGCCGGTCATAAATTGGGCGCCGACATATCCGTCGGTATGCAAGACGTTATTCCCGGCCCCGTTAAATTTGAGTTGCCCGGTGCCCGTGTGAACTTTGAAACCACTTCACTCGATCAAGTTACGGCTGCTAGCGCCAACGGTTCCGAACACAGCAAAAAAGGCGCGTTGTCATGGGTACCTTTCGTCCCTATCATGCGCCGAAAAAAGAGCTGATAGCGCCTGTCTGCTACAATATTTCATATGACTGTTAATAAAGACATAAAAATCGTGGCTTTCGTCGGCCTGACCGGATCCGGTAAAAGCACGGCGGTAGACTACATTACGAGCAAAGGCTATCCGAAAGTATATTTCGGCGGAATCGTACTAGATGAAGTCGCAAAACGCGGGCTAGAGCTTACTCAGGAAAACGAACAACCTATCCG
>CAZEGB010000024.1:8067-11477 GCA_964511655.1 uncultured Saccharimonas sp. (SeqCode)
ACGCATCGGCGCGACCAGCTGAACAGGTATTTTATCAGCAAAATTTTCGTCGAAATTGCGCAGGACCGTTTCGGTGTGTTCAGCAAGCGTAAAACCTTCCCAGTTGCCGGCATCGGCATTGAATATATTTTTATAGCCATCGACTTTTTTAGCGGCTTCGATCAGTTCGCGCGGCTTGGCATAGACGTCTTCAAGCAGATCCAATAAGTCATTGTTAGTTTGCGCATCGCGTTCCGGCAACTTATCAAAGACCATGGCCAAAGAGCCGAGTTTTCTGCGAGTCAATTGCTTTTCTTTTTCTACACCTTTCGCGGTCTTAACTTTTTCAAGGTCGAATAACGACATTGTAATAATGTCTTTGCGCAGAGTTGCCGAATGAACGTATTGCTCGACACCGACGATGTGGGATTCGCGCAAAAACCTTTGTACGTATTCCAAATTAACTGGCGCGTTTATCGTGCCATCACCGCTGTTAAACCTACCGATATACATGTTCGACGGATTATCGACCAAGTTTTTGACAAGATACGGCAACATGCCGAACTCTACCAACTTACGGCTGTTATGCGCACCGGCAATTTGCATTGCGGCGTCTTGTTCGACGCCGGTTTTCGAAGCCAGATATGTCGCCTGGGCATGCTCGATAAGGCTAGACGGGAGTTTATCCATCTCGGAATTAAAGGGCTCGTATTTATGCCGATGTTCAAAGCTTAGAGGCGAACCTTCACTGACCGGTATAGCCAGCGTCTTCATAGCTTGCAAATATTTGTTCCTAGCATTAGCGTCCAAATTAGATTGATTAAATCCGCACTTAATGACTACTGCGTCCGGATCGGTCGAGACTATTTCGTGTATCTCGGTTTGGTATTCGTCGGTTAGAGGAGCCGTATCGTCCGGATCGGCAGGATTAAATTGTCGTCGGTCGACTTGACGGCTGCCTTTAGATTTAATAAGCCTTGCTTCGGCAAAGTCTTTCGCAACTTGCCTGTCGGAAGTATAAAGTGTCGGCCTGCTGTTTACGTTACGATTGCCTGTAGCGTTACCGCCGTTCGAAAAGGCTGGGTCTACGTCCCATTCGCCAGCGCTGTCGGTCGTACCGGCACGTCCATGATATGTTTCGAGCTCGCTTAGTGGAATAAGCAAGCCGATTTCTTTAAGAGTATCCAAGGCTCGATACCTTTCGGCGTCCTCGATACTGCGCGAATGTTCAGCTCTGGTGATTAATTTTTCCGACATTTATTTGTTTTTGATTTTATCTGTAATATTGGTTCTATTATAGCATAAGCTTTAACAATTTGCAATATTAGCGCATGGTATTTTAATGCACTGGAAAGTTATGGCTTTAAGCAATCTAGCTGATATATTCGTGCAGCTTTTTGGCGTCTTTGTGCCCGAGAAGTTTGGCTATCGATATTAGTTAACCAAACAATAAAAGCCGTTTTGTCAGACCACTATATAATGTCAACGATAGAAATATCGATTGGCTATGGCCGACGGCCAAAAACCTTTTTGATGTGATATTATTTGGTTTACTTATGGCATAAGGCACAATTAAGTCACAAAATCCGTATACTGGCAGCAATTTGTCTCTTAACTTTTTATCAGCAGCACTTAGGCTAACAGATAAATGGTTTATGGACTGAATAAGTAATTGATTTCTTATATAAGGATTGATGTTATACGTCGTACATAAGGTCACCGCTCTGACAATAATGTCCGGACGGGCAATGAGAGCGTTAACAGCTGCCGTTCCGCCGGCACTGGCACCAATTACATAGACCTCTTTTGAGTTTAAGCCATCCACAAAGTCCAACAACGATTTAATTGAATCATTAAACAATGATTGTTTGTCACCCCAGTGAAATACAAATATATGCACATCAAAGCCCAAAAATAACCAGAGTGGTTTAATGCAAGCATACAGCCATCCCCTATCTCCAAGCCCAGGAATGATAATGAGTTGCCTTTTCGACACTAGATTAATCCATTATCCCAGATATTCATGCAGCTTTTTGGCGTCTTTGTGTTTGCGCAGTTTGGCCAGGGCCTTGGCTTCGATTTGGCGGATTCGCTCGCGGGTGACGGCAAATTCGCGTCCAACTTCTTCGAGCGTGTGGCTTTTGCTGTTTTCCAGGCCGAAACGCATTTTGACGATTTTTTGTTCGCGGTCTGACAGCGTCGACAGGACACTCTGGACTTGTTCGCGCAGCAGTTGCGACGTGGCTGATTCTTCCGGCGTTATACTGTCGCCGTCTTCGATAAAGTCACCTAGCACCGAATCTTCGTCTTCGCCGTCACGGCCGACACCGGCGTCAAGCGAGGTGATGTCTTGCTTGATTTTTATGACGTATTCGACTTTGGCAGGTTCCATCTCTAGTTCGTCGGCCAGCTCCTCGATGGTAGGTTCGCGGTTTAATTCTTGAGTCATGCGGCGCTGGGTGCGCAGTAATTTGTTGATCGTTTCAACCATGTGCACCGGAATACGGATGGTGCGGGCCTGGTCGGCTATGGCACGAGTAATAGCTTGGCGAATCCACCAAGTCGCATAAGTAGAAAATTTAAAGCCCTTGTCAGGATCGAATTTTTCGACGGCACGTAATAGGCCGGTATTGCCTTCTTGAATAAGATCCAAAAAGTCCAGTCCGCGGCCGCTGTAACGTTTGGCAATCGAAACCACCAGACGCATATTCGCCTCGGCCATTTTGTCTTTGGCTTTCTTTTCACCGGCTACTACCCTTTTGGCCAGTTCCAATTCTTCTTCGGAAGAAAGCAGCGGAATCTTGCCGATTTCGCGCAAATACAGACGGACGCTGTCGTCACTGGCATCATCAAAATACTGTCCTCGGTTAAGGACGTCTTCGTCGTCTTCCTCTTCATCCTGAAGTTCTTCGGGAGCCGGTTCGTCGATGCTGCCAAGCGGGCTTTCCTCTAAATCTATTAAAGCCGGGTCTAATATAATTTCTTCGGCGTCGTCATTATCTTTGCCCACTTTGTATCTCCTTGATAAGTTTATTGAGCAAATCACGAATTTCGTCAGCTTTGGCGTCGTCGCCTGAGCTTTCAGCTTCGCGCAGCTGCTCGGTTAATAGATTCTTTTGTTTTTTCTTTTGTTCGCTTATAACTTGGCGGAGCAATCGTGCCGTTTCAAAGTAACGATCTTGGTCGTTCCAATCGGCATAGCGAGCGTCGGCCTTTAATAGTAATATTTTTACATAGATGTCATAATTTTGCAACTCTTCAGGGGTGTCCTTGACGGGCTTGCCGCCGTGTTCAATCAGATATTTGACTACGGCCTGCCTGTTTTCGCCGGCGAAATGTTCGATATCGGCCGAACGGAACAAATCGTGAGTGGCAGCGTCGATCAAAGCGACGGCCAGCAGATTGTCCTGATAAGTGGACGGGTCTGGCGT
>CAZEGB010000025.1:0-10290 GCA_964511655.1 uncultured Saccharimonas sp. (SeqCode)
ATGAAAGCACTTCTCGGTACCAAGATTGGTATGACCCAAATCATCAGCAAGGATGGCGTCATGATTCCTGTGACGTTGATTCAAGCTGGCCCTGTGACTGTGACTCAGGTAAAAACCGTCGACAAAGACGGTTACACGGCAGTCCAAGTGGCATATGGTGAGGGTAAGAACCTGAGCAAGGCCGTGGCTGGACACACAAAAACAGCCGGAAGTACCCCGAAATTTATTCGGGAAATTCGTGTAGCAGACTTACCGGATGGCCTTTCGGTAGGAAGCACGATTGACGTAACCGCATTTGCACTGGGAGACATCGTTGATGCTACCGGCACGAGCAAAGGCAAAGGTTTTGCCGGTACGGTAAAACGACACAACTTTAACACCAGCAAGCATACCCACGGTGGTTTCGGCGACGTCCGAAAGCCGGGATCGATTGGATCGATGTATCCACAAAAGGTATTTAAGGGCAAAAGAATGGCTGGCCGAATGGGCCATGACCGTGTGACTGTCAAAAACCTAGTCGTATCTTATATCGACCCCGAAAATAACTTAATCGGCTTGCGTGGTGCCGTACCTGGTCCTAAAAAGGGCTTGGTTATTATTGGAGGTAAAGCGTAATGGCTGAGACTACTAAAACTACCGTAAAGACTGTCTTGCCAAAAGATATTTTTGAAGTCGAGGTTAAAAACCACGCTTTGTTAAAATTGGCATATGACAGCTACCTAGCAAATTCACGCAAAGCCAGCGCAACTACCAAACAGCGCGGTGAAGTCCGCGGCGGCGGTAAAAAACCTTGGAAGCAAAAAGGCACCGGCCGAGCTCGTTTCGGTTCTTCTAGGAACCCAATTTGGCGCGGCGGCGGTATCGTCTTTGGACCGCGCGGCAACGAGAATTACACCAAGAATCTATCTACCACGAGCAAACGTGTTGCACTCAGGCAAGCTCTTTCCTTGGCAAACAAGGCCGGCAAGATAATAATTGCTGATTTTAATACGACCGGAAAAACCAGCGAGGCTGCGAAATTCCTGGCCAACAACAAACTTGACCGTAGGGTTCTGCTTGTTGTCGACGAAAAGACTCCCGAAATACTGCGCGCGACTAACAATATTCAGAATATCCTGCTTGTTCGCGCGAAATATCTAAGCGTATACCACATTCTGAATGCCGACAAAATCGTGCTATCGACCAAATCGATAGACGTTATCAAAGAATGGCTAACGAAGGGGGATAAGTAATATGACAACTCATATCAGCGTATACCCGCGCGCCACAGAAAAAGCCTATGGATTAGCTAAATCCAACGTTTACGTTTTCGACGTACCGGTTAGTGCTAACAAGCGACAGATCGTTGAAGCAATCGAATCGCAATTCAAAGTCAAGACCATTAGTATTACCACATTGGTTCAGAGCGGCAAGGCCATTCGATTCAATAAAGGCAAACGAAGTCATCCAGGCATAACGAATCGCAAAGATCTGAAAAAAGCTTACGTCAAGCTTGCTGAAGGCGACAAGATCAACGTATTTGATGAGCCGGCTGAAGCGTCGGCGACCAAGACCTCAAAGAAGGAGAAGAAGTAATGGCTGTCAAACAATACAATCCGACAACTCCCGCCCGACGCGGTATGACCAGCCAGGATCTTAGCGAGGTTACTACTCGCAAATCAATCAAGAGCTTGGTCAAGAGTAAAAAACAGAACGCCGGCCGCAACAATACCGGCAGAATTACCGTCCGTCACCGCGGCGGCGGCGTTAAGCGACACTATCGCTTAGTTGATCACAAATTAGCACCTGGAATTACTGCCGTAGTCGAAGAAATCGAATATGATCCGAATCGCAGTGCGCGAATTGCCCGCGTCAAAGACCAAAACGGTCTTTATCACTACGTTCTGGCCGATACTTCAATGGAAAAAGGTAAAACAATCGCCAGTGGCGAAAATGCTCCTATCGAATCAGGCAACCGAATTCCGCTATCGAAAATTCCGATTGGTGCTCAGATATATGCTATCGAAATTACGCCAGGTAAAGGTGCCCAAATGGTACGTGCAGCCGGCGCTAAAGCTCAGTTAATGGCCAAAGAAGGCGATTACGCCCAAGTTCGCTTGCCTTCAGGCGAAGTTCGACGTTTTAGACTGGAATCGACCGCTGCTATCGGAGTAGTCGGCAATATTCAACACCAGAATATCAAGATTGGTTCTGCCGGCCGAAATCGTCGCAAAAGCATCCGTCCCGGTGTACGCGGTGTCGTCATGAATGCATGCGATCACCCGCACGGTGGTGGTGACGGCGGCCGTCATGGTACCGGCAAACCGCCGCAGACACCTTGGGGTCAATTAACCTTAGGATATCGCACCCGACGCCGCAAAGACGTCAGTAAGTTAATCGTAAGAAGTCGCCATGATGCGAAGAGGAAGAAGTAAATATGAGTCCCGTTAGAATTACAGACAAGAAAACGAGCCTCATTACCGATTTTGTAAATTTCAATCTAGGAAAGGAATTCTAACGGGATGAGTCGCTCATTGAAAAAAGGACCGTTCGTCGACTTCAAGCTTGCTAAGAAAGTGGCGGCGCTTGGACCGGACGATCGGACGATTATCAAAACATGGGCTCGAGCAAGTTCAGTAAGCCCTGAAATGGTCGGACGAACTATTGCTGTTCACAACGGCAAGATGCATGTTCCTGTTTTGATTACGGAAAATATGGTAGGTCACAAACTCGGCGAGTTTAGTCCGACCCGTAAATTCCGCAAACACGGCGGAAAGGATAAGAAATAATGACTGATTCATTAGTTGTCCGTTCCTATATCGAAGGCGTCAACTTGTCACCGCGCAAGGTTGCGCTAGTAGCTAGTCTTGTACGCAGCCGCACGGTTGACGATGCTGTAGTTATTTTGTCACACACTCCTAAACGAGCTGCTTTGCCTGTAAAAAAAGCAATCGAAAGCGCCAAAGCCAATGCTATAAATAATCACGGCCTGGACGGCAAAACGCTTAAAATCTGCGGTCTATCAGTTACTACTGGAACCCGGATTAAAAGGTATATGCCTGCCAGCCGCGGCCGCGCTTTGCCGTTTGAGAAAAAATCTTCGAACATATTAGTCGAATTGACAGGCGATTTGAAACCAAAGAAAACCGCTGCCAAGCAAACGGCAGAGAAGAACGACGATTCGCCTAAAAACGAAAAAGGAGGAAAATAGCATGGGACAGAAAGTAAACCCAATAAGCTTCCGACTTCAGGTTCACAAGAATTGGAGCTCGCGCTGGTTCGCTAACAAGAAAGATTTTTCTAAGTGGCTGGCCGAAGACGTCCGTATTCGCGAACTTATCGAGAAGCGTTTTGCAAGCCGCCCGACGATTAATCTGATCGAAATCGAGCGTTCCGCAAATCTTATTACCGTGACTATCCACACCGCAAAAGCCGGCGTCGTAATCGGACGCGGCGGAGTCGGTGCGACCGAATTGAAGAGTATGATTGAAAAAATCACCAGCCTTCCAGTCCGATTGAATATAGAAGAAGTCAAGCGACCAGAACTAGCCGCTAAACTGGTTGCCGAAAATATTGCCAGACAATTAGAGCGCCGCATCAATTTCCGACGTGCCATAAAAATGGCTGCCCAAAGCTCGATGAACGCCGGTGCTAAAGGTGTACGTATTCAGGTTGCCGGACGTTTAAATAACGCTGAAATGGCCCGCCGCGAAAAACTTATCGAAGGTTCCGTGCCGCTTCATACGTTGCGCGCTGACATCGATTTTCACGTCGCTAGGGCTCAGACCGCAGCCGGAATTATCGGTATTAAAGTCTGGATTTACAGAGGCGAAAGGGTATAAGATATGGTGTTATTACCTAAAAAAACCAAATACCGAAAGGTCCGAAAAGGCAAGAATGACGGCGTAGCAACGCGCGGAAATTATATTGCATTTGGTGACTACGGTTTGCAGGCTCAAGAAAACGAGCGCATTACCGGTCGCCAAATTGAGGCTTCGCGTCAAGCGATGACTAGATATATCCAACGCGGTGGCAAAATCTGGATCCGTATTTTCCCTCAAGTACCTGTTACTCGCAAACCTCAAGACGTCAAGATGGGCAGCGGCAAAGGCAACCCTGAATTTTTCGTTGCCAAAGTCAAGGCTGGCACTATCTTGTTTGAAATGAAGGGCGTTGACGAATCGATTGCACGAGAAGCCATGCGCCTAGCGGCTCACAAGTTGCCGATCAAAACTAAATTTATCGCAAGGGAGCAAATCTAATGGCTAAGGTTATCAAAAAGAACGTCAAGCCGGCCCTTGAGACAAAGACCATTGATCAGCTTCGAATCGAATTGGCTGCAAAGCAGAATGATTTGATTGAATCCAAGCGCGGACACAGGTTAGGCGAATTGACTAACCCCCGTGTCATTACGCTTACACGTAAAGAAATAGCTCGCCTTCATACTGCCATAAGGGCAGCAGAAATGGCTCAAGCAAAGGAGAATAAATAATATGGCCAAGACACTGACAGGTATCGTTACATCTGATGTAGCGGACAAAACTATCACCGTCACTGTAACTAGTCGTGAAACGCATCCTATTTACGGCAAACAATATACCGTTACCCGCAAATATGCAGCCCATGATGAAAAAAACCAGGCGAAAAAAGGCGACAAAGTAACCATTTCGGAAACCCGCCCGATTTCAAAGCGTAAATCGTTCAAATTGGATAAAATCGTCGAGAAATCACGCGGTTCTATCGAACTTAAGGACGATGAGGTAGAGGTATAGCATGATACAGCAAGAATCACGTCTAAAAGTTGCCGATAATTCAGGTGCCAAGGAAATTCTTTGCATTCGAGTATTGGGCGGCACAAAAAGGCGCTACGCCCGAGTTGGCGACATTATCGTCGCTAGCGTCAAAGTAGCCTCTAGTGTCGGCGTCGTCAAACGAAAGTCTGTCGTCAAAGCCGTTGTTGTGCGGACGCGCGATCAAATCAAACGAAAGGACGGTTCTACTATCGCGTTTGACGACAACGCAGCCGTTATTATCGCCGATGATAAATCTATGCGCGGCACTCGCGTGTTTGGACCGGTACCCAGGGAACTTCGCGACCTCGGTTATTCAAAAATTATCAGCTTAGCGCCGGAGGTGCTCTAAAATGACTGCAATCAAGAAAATCGTCAAGGGCGACACGGTCAAATTAATCAGCGGAGCAAATAAAGGCACGACCGGCAAGGTGCTACAAGTGCTCACTAAAAAGAACGCCGTATTAATCGAAGGCGTCGGTGCTTTACACCGTCACGTCAAGCCGTCTCGCCAAAATCCTCGCGGCGGCCACAAGGATATCCATGTACCTACCCCAGTCTCAAAGGTCGCATTAGTGATTGATGAAAAATCCGGCAAGACCAGCCGCGTCGGTTTGGTCAGAAATGCCGAAGGTGAGAAAACTCGCGTTGCGCGTCAGAATAAAGATAAGGAGATCAAGTAATGGCTAGTACAATTACAACAACGACTCCTCGCCTGAAAGCCTTATACAAAGATAAAATTGTTAAGGAACTACAAGCCGAACTGAATTTGAAAAATATTCATCAGGTACCTAAACTAGAAAAAATTGTAATTTCAGCGGGAATTGGTAAACAAAAAGATGACAAACATTTTTACGAAGTCGTAAAAAATACCATCACCAAAGTTACCGGCCAGACACCGGTTGACCGCATGGCCAAAAAGTCGATTGCCAGTTTCAAAATTCGAGCTGGAATGAACCGAATCGGCCTCAGTGTAACCTTGCGCGGGGCCAGGATGTATGAGTTTTTGGACCGCTTTGTTAATGTATCGTTGCCTCGAACCCGTGACTTCCACGGCGTTAGCGTCAAGGCATTTGACAAATCGGGCAACTACAATTTAGGAATAGTCGAACAATCGATTTTCCCTGAACTGACTTTCGAAGAGACGCAGCTATCACACGGAATGCAGATAACCTTCGTTATTTCCGGTGGCGATGCTGTTTATAGCCGAGCGCTCTTAGAGAAGTTCGGTATACCATTTGAAAAACAAGGAGGCAAACGCTAATGGCTAAGAAATCTGCCGTCGCTCGCGACGAAAAACGTAAACAGATGATTCTAAAGTACGCCGCCAAACGCGCCGAGCTCAAAGAACTTGGTGACCAAGAAGGCCTGGCAAAATTGCCTCTTAACAGTTCGCCTACACGTTGGAAAAACCGCGATGTCCTGCACGGACGACCGCGTGCATACATGCGACGTTTCGGGCTTAATCGTATTAATTTTCGTGAAAAAGCATCCAAGGGCGAAATCCCTGGTGTAACAAAGAGTAGCTGGTAGGAAAGGAAAAATATATGTCAATACAATCAACTGATCCAATCGCCGACTTGCTAACTCGTATTCGTAACGCCGTAATGGTTGGCAAAAACGAAATTCAAGTCCCATCAAGCAAACTGAAAGTTACCATCGCTAAGGAGCTGGTCAAAGCTAGCTATCTGCATGAAGCAAAGGTCCAAAGCGCCAAGCCTCGTGACATTTTAGTTATTACCATCAACAAGCCTGGTGAAAATGCTACCATTACCGAAATTACCCGCTTGTCCAAGCCGGGACGCCGAGTTTATGTCGGTGCTAATGATATTCCTCGCGTCAAAAACGGCCGCGGTATGGTGTTAGTTAGTACAAGCAAAGGCGTGTTGCCTGGGCATACGGCTGTCAAACAGCGTCTAGGCGGCGAATTATTATTAAAGGTTTATTAATTCGCCGTACGGCGAAAAAGGAGAATAATATGAGTCGAATCGGAAAACTACCCATTGACTTACCGGCCGGTGTGACAATCACGGTTGACTCGGATGTCGTTACTGTAAAAGGTCCAAAAGGCCAGCTGACAGTACCTCACCTGAGCGACGTGACTGTATCGCAGGAAGGTAATCAAATAATCGTTATTCGTAAGGATGACGAAAGAATTGCCAAAGCCCAGCACGGTTTGCAAAGGGCACTTTTAAATAACGCAGTAGTCGGAGTTACAAAAGGTTACGAGAAAAAGCTAGAAATCAACGGTGTCGGCTTTCGCGTCAGCGGCGGCGGACAGGCTATTGAGATGCTTCTAGGCTTTTCTCACCCAGTTAAGTACAAAGCTAAGGACGGCATCTCGCTGGCAGTCGACAAAATGACGATTACCGTCACAGGCATAGACAAGCAAGCTGTCGGACAAGCTGCGGCCGAAATCCGCTCGCTCAAAAAACCTGAGCCGTACAAAGGCAAGGGTATTAAGTATGTCGATGAAGTATTACGCCGCAAGGCTGGAAAGGCAGGTAAATAACATGAGCAATCTTGTTAAAAAGGCTTTGAATAGAACTCTTAGAAAAAACCGAGTTCGCGCTAAGGTTACGGGAACTGCCGACAGGCCGCGTTTGAGCGTATCGATCAGCAACAAGCATGTCAGCGCCCAAATCATTGATGACACAAAGAATCACACGCTCGTATCGAGTACGACCGTCGGCACCAAGCAGACGGGCACGATTTCTGAGCAAGCTGCATTCGTTGGCGCTGATATAGCCAAAAAAGCTAAAAAAGCCAATATTAAATCAGTTGTATTCGACCGCAACGGCCGTTTGTACGCTGGAAGATTAAGTGCGCTGGCAGATGCTGCACGCAAGGAAGGTTTGGAGTTCTAATATGGCTGAACAAAGAATGAACAGCAACGCTGATTCACGTGGCGGACGCATGGGATCCAGGCGACGCGACCAGGCCCCGGCCGAGCCAAAACAATTCGAAGAGGTAGTTATCAATGTCGACCGCGTTGCTCGCGTCGTCAAAGGCGGCCGTCGTTTTCGCTTCAAGGCTCTTGTCGCCGTTGGCGATGGCAAAAATAAGGTCGGCGTCGGCGTTGCAAAAGGCGCGGACGTTCAAGCCGCAATTTCAAAAGCAACTGATGTAGCGAAAAAACATTTGATTATTGTTCCTATAGTAAAAGGCACGATTCCTCATGACAACGAGGTACGTTTCTCAGGTGCACAAGTGCTGTTAAAGCCGGCCGCTCCCGGTACCGGTATTATCGCCGGCGGTGTCGTCAGGTCGATTATCGGTCTTACCGGCGTCAAAGATTTATTGTCAAAATCGCTTGGCTCGACGAATAAAGTAAATATCGCCTATGCGACTATCGAAGCCTTAAAAGGCGTAGTTCCAAAAAGCCAGTGGTTGAACGCCAGCACAAAGAAAACGACTGAAAAGAACGCTTCCAAAGAGGAGAAATAATAATGACTAAGTATAACGAACTTGAAATCAAGGCTAACAAAAACATCAAGCGTGTCGGACGCGGGATCGCTTCAGGCCAGGGAAAGACCGCCGGACGCGGTACAAAAGGCCAAAAGGCTCGAACTGGCAAAAAGTTAAGAGCAACCTTTATGGGCGGCTCCGGCGCTTTGATGACTCGTGTGCCAAAAGCTCGCGGTTTCAAATCTATTAAAACACCTGCTCAGGTTGTCTATATAGACCATCTGAACGCTTTCAAAGGTAAGACAGCCGATAATTTCTCACTATTCGAGGCTGGTTACATCGCATCGCCATATCATGCCGTCAAAGTAATCATGCGCGGTGAACTGACCGAAGCTGTTACTCTGCGTGTCGCCGGTGCTAGCAAGAGCGTTCAAGCGGCCATAGTAAGTGCCGGTGGAACTTTTGAGAAAACTGCTGTACCATTGAAAAAGACTAACAAGTCAACCGATAATTCCGAAAAATAGTAGAGCATTAAATTCCATAGGGGCGTCGTTTTGCTAATTAGTCAGAACGTGACGAAATAGAAAAGAGGGTAACATATGATGAATTGGAAAACAATCTTTAAATCATTAAAGAACCGCGATATGTTAAGGCGGATTCTTACGCTACTCGGTATCATTGTCGTCTATCGTTTTTTGGCGCATATCCCGGTGCCTCTGGCTGAGCCGACCGCACTTAAAGAAGTCGTCTCAAGTATCGTTAACAGCTCTAATTTTGGTGGCTTTTTAAACCTGCTGTCAGGCGGAGCTTTGACTAGTTTTTCAATCGTTCTAGTCGGTATGAGCCCGTTTATTACGTCTTCGATTATTACACAGCTTTTGACGAAGGCGATTCCAAAGTTAGAAGAACTCCATAAAGACGGTGAATCGGGTCGTCGCAAAATCAATCAGTGGACGCGTATGATCAGCGTACCGCTCGCGATAGTCCAATCAATCGCCTTTATATACATATTGCGGCAAACTGTGCTGGCAGGTAACCCATCGGCAATTTCCGACTCGTCAATATTTGGATGGGTAGTAGCCGTTACGGCAATGAGCGCAGGCTCAATATTACTGATGTGGTTGGGCGAATTGATTACCGAACAGGGCGTCGGTAACGGTATTAGCTTGATAATTTTTGCCGGTATAATCAGCCAACTGCCGTCAATGATGGGTACGGTAGGTGAATCGCTGTTTGATACTTCAAAGGGCTCGCTCAGTGTCTTTGGATGGTTTAGTTTACCGGTTAATCCTTCATATTTTTGGGTGGCGCTTTCTATATCGTTAGTGTCTTTGACTGTGCTTTACATACTCGTCAAAGTGAATGAAGCCCAAAGGGTTATAATTATCAATTACGCCAAACGTGTTCAAGGTAACAGCAGCTACGGTGGTATCAAAAGTATCTTGCCGGTAAAATTGATAGCTGCTAACGTTATTCCGATTATCTTTGCCGTCGCATTCTTATCCTTGCCTGCATTCGTCGGTCAAATATTAAAAGCGACCGGCAATGAGTCTTTCCTGGGTTTAGCAAATAATTTGATTCTTTGGTTCCAAGCACCAAGCCCGGGATCGTTTACGGGGTCCAGTTTGCAGGCATTCATTTATCCGACAACTTACTTCGTACTGGTTATATTATTTACTTACTTTTACACCGGAATTATCTTTAATTCGAACGAAATTGCCGAGAACTTGCAAAAGCAGGGCGGCTTTATCGAAGGAGTTCGTCCGGGTAAGCAAACCGAAGATTATTTGACTCGCACGGTAAATCGCCTGACGTTATTCGGCTCGTTGACATTGGGTATAATTGCTGTTCTGCCTTTTCTGGGTGAATACCTGATGTACACTTTCGCCGGCATTTCAGGGTCAAAACTATCGATTGGCGGCACCGGTCTTTTGATTGTCGTATCGGTTGCCCTAGAGGCACTTCGCCAAATCAATTCACGTGCCCTCATGGTCGCATACGACGACTACAAATAATTTGTGCAGATTTTTAACAATAACCAAACTGTTCTTTTCTTGGCGCTCATGCTAAAATACCCTCAATGAAAAGCAACACCTCTTCATCTTCCTCTCAA
>CAZEGB010000026.1:0-7907 GCA_964511655.1 uncultured Saccharimonas sp. (SeqCode)
AGTAGCATTTCACGGGCCGTCTTTATCTTGTTATCTAGGCGGCCCATTTTTCTTGACAGTATCTGTGGCCCATTATCGTGGGCTAAAGGAGCTTCTCGATGACCAAGTCTAAGTCTAAAATCCTTAGGTCCTTTTTGGATGAAATCGGATCCCTTCCGATGGACAACTTCCTTCAAGATGGATTACGGGCGTATACCCAGATAACAAAACAGAAGAGACAGGAGATCGTTCGCAAAAACAATCACCAAAAAATTGTCAATCACATTCGATCAAAAGTGTGGCCAGGGATGAGTGTGGTTGACATTAATAGACTCATCTCTTAATTATCCCGGCTCTTGGTAGTTACTCCGCACGCTACGCTATCATTGAGCCGGGTTTATTTTTATTTTTTCAATAGACTTACATCAATGAGAAGGAGGTAATATGAAGCTTCTCAATGTTGGATACAGACTAGCTATCGTAGCTGGCTGTATTTACATTTGTCATTGTTCTGATTGGAACTTAATGGCATTTGGTGTATGTCTATTTATCGCTACCTGTGCAGCGTGGAGCACAGGAAAGGAGAACAAATGAATAAGGAAGAGATGATGAAAGCTCTTCAAAGACCGTTTCCGTCTGCTGAAATTGAATGGCGGATTCAGCGGACAAACACTAGCAGGACATCTTGCTTTGTCTTAGCTTATCTAACCGCTCGTGCGGTTCAGGACAGGCTTGATGAAGTATTTGGTCCAGGAGGCTGGTCTACGTCATTCACTCCCGTTGATACAAAAGAAGAGGGCTTCTTGTGTAAGCTCTCTGTCTTAATCGATGGAGAGTGGGTATCGAAGGTGGATGGTGCCCCGTTCACAGCGGTAGAGCCGCTAAAAGGTGGCATCTCGGACGCGTTCAAGCGTGCCGCCGTCCAGTTTGGAATCGGCCGGTACTTGTACTGGCTCGAAAATAAGGACTGGGTTCCTCTTTACGAGGAGAAGCCCGCAAGTTCAATTGTAAAAACAGCGTATGTCGGAAAGGACAGATACTATTTTATCCCTCCGACACTACCGAACGAATTCATTCCTCAGGATGAATGGTCCATGATGGACAAGATTCGTTATGAGGAAGCACAGAGAAACAAGGAGAATAAGAATGCCTAGAGCGACAACTTCTTCCGGTGAGTTCAAGAAAGTGAAGCTACCGACCGGGGTCTTGGAATGTAATATCATTGATCTTGTATGGATCCCAAGGGATAATCTTGAACAGCATTTCAAGGGATGGCAGCTTGAAAAGTATGGATCCAGCGATCTAGCTGGAATTCTGCAACTTCATGTTATGCCTAAAGGACATACCAAATACCTTAAGCACGACATTGAAGTCAGCTTTGTATTTGACAAGGAAGATCAAATTGATTTTTCTAAGTCAAAAGGGCTTCGAACAATAAATTATCTGCTTGGTGACCTTGGACTAAAGGTCGCTGGATTTAACACCCAGGGTCAGTTCTGCTCCGAGTCAGACAAAATTATCGCCGACTCGGATGACATGGAACCTGCGATAGATCTCATCGCCAGAGCCCTATTTGCTCGTCCCGATTTCAGGATCATCATGGTGGTGTACATGAGCCAAGATGAGGAATGGTACAGACTCTCTAAATATCATTATCAAGATTCTGAAAAAGGGAGAGCAGCCGCCGAAGAACAAGCTGTGAAAATGCTCAGCATTTTCCCTTGGATGAAGGATGGAGTACACATCGAGTTATCTAAGAAGGATGATAAGCCGAATAATCCGGATAAGCCAAAGAAACAAAAATCATCGTCTCCAAAATTTGATCAATTTTAGGAGGCGGTAATTTGTCCAGAGTCTACGAGGTGGCACTCGGCAAGTCTTTCTCTAAGCCACGAGGAAGGCTAGTCGCCGAGGAAAATATTCGGCTTTGGATATCCAAGCAAGATGGGCCCTGTGGAATGAGTGTCTTCTGCTATCCAGATCAGGATGTAGAGGAGATGCTCAAGACAGGGCCTGCTGCTTGGAGAAATCAATCTGGTTGCCCTTGGGTACCGATTGATATAGATAAAGGCGACAATGACGATAGACACACGCTGCATACAGCAGCTAGTGTTATCTATCATCTTGAAGAACTTGGACTCAGACCAGAGAATTACAAGATATACTTTTCTGGTCGAGGCTATCACATTATGATTCATCAGGATTGCTTCAGCTTTCCCGAAACTCATAATGACTGGCCATACATGGTTAAAGCGACAATGATTAAATTGTTTGCCAGCATCCAGGCTACAGATATCTGCGATACTGCCGTGTATATGAGGACAAGTCTAATCCGGTGTCCCTTTACAATTAATCCAAAGTCGGGACTTTACAAGATCCCGTTGACCAGAGATGAGCTTGTCTCTGAGGATGTCGAGCTCGTACATAGTCTTGCTCAAACCCCAAGATGGGAGTTTGAATGGTTACCAGAATACTACGGAGATGGAGAACTCCGGGAATATCTGGTTACTAATGTTCCACCTGTACCTCAGTACAGGGAAATAAGAGACAACACTAACTTCAATTCATGTCTTCAGAAGCTCTTTGGGCAAGGTCCAATCAAGGGCACAAGAAATAATACCGTCCTTGTACTCGCTTCAGAGTTAATGAAGATCATGCCGCTGGAGCAGGCTCGGTTGTTTTTCGACAGAGTCTGGAATGATCCCAGAATTTATAACAAAAATTCTGGTGTAGTCCCGTTGGACAGTGGGATACTACAGGAAAAGATAGAGCAAGTCTACGACAAGCACTATCAGTATAGCTGTAAGAACCCACTGAAAAAGAAACACTGTTCTACTCGCTGCGTAAACTATAGCAACAAGAACAGAATCACTGGATCTGCCCCGACCTTTGAGGAGGTTCTTCGTCTCGCTAAAGAACGGGACTTTCTGAAGGAACTTCAAGAAGGGATTAACATCGGCAAGCAGCTTGGCACCACTGACTTCGTGGTAACACGAGGTGAGATAGTCACATTTATTGGCATTACAAAAGGTGCTAAGTCAACGTTCATTAAGAACTTGACCTTAGGCATTGACTTTGTCAATAATAAGTTGCTTGATCCGATGTATCTGAGAAGGACTCTTTATTATACGGCAGAACAGGCAAGTGAATACTTTCTGGTTACTTGCTGTCGTATTCTTGAGGACTGTGATAAAGTCACAGCACTTAAGAAAAAAGATGTCTTGCTAGATAAATGGGAGCATCGGCTTAGTCACATAATGCCGATTGATCAGATGCCAATGGTATCAGGGTTACGTCAACATATTCAGGAGTATTCACCTGAGGTTGTTGTCATTGATACCATTGATCATATGGTAGATTCATCCAACAACAACGAGCATCTAGGCATTAAGGCCATGATGCTCGAACTTCAAAAGATATCGGCTGAAACAGGTGTCATCTTTTACATAGTATCGCAAGTCAAAAGACAAAGCGCAATAGACAACGCAGTCGATCTGTTTAGTGGCAAAGGCTCAGGCAGCATAGAGAACCAGAGTCGCAAGGTAATAGGCCTAAGCAAAGCCAAAGAAGAGGACGTACGGACACTCCAATTCTTGGCTGACTCTTATGGTAAGCTGCCTGATAATACAATAAATCTTAGGCTAACTGATAGTCTGAGATTATTAAAGGAGTAACAATGAACGAGACAAAAGATATCCAAATCGCAACGAAGCAAGCGATCCTTCAATATGTGGAAGTTGTTAAGCGCTTCATTGAGAATATCTCCATATATGAATTTGATTCGAGGGATTATCGTATCCCTCTAATCATAAGGGAAGGCTTTGCTAAAATGTTTGCGTCTCCGTATTGGAGAAAGCATATGGCAAATGTCGCACCCGTATCATGGAGTGGAACCACAGGGAGGATTGTGCGCCTAGATAAGTCAATCTTTTGGGGACAAAAGTCCCTAAAGATTATCTTGGATCACAGGCCATTCATAGAAGAGTGGCTTAGCAATGACAAGGGATTGTTATTTGAATCCACGTACGCGATATATATCGATGAGGGTGAGCTCGAAGCAAGGCTACATGCCCTCAATGGAGGGAGCTAATGGTATATGCAGGCATTGACCCAGGCCTCAAAGGGGCCGTTGCAATTTGCCTTGGTGAGAACCAATGGCAAATACATAAGATGCCTCTGGTTGAAGAGCCAGAAGAGTTGATTGCACTAGTGAAATCAATGTCTGGGTATAAGGTCTATATAGAAAGACCGATCTTAAAGCCAGTAATGGGTTTTAAGAAGTGCCCCCGTTGTAAGGGCAATGTACCTGTGACTTATATGCAGAAGGGAGTGAGTACCTCACAACAGGGATATGGAATTCTAATTGGCCTACTCATGGCCTTTGGAATTGCCTATGAAGAGGTAGAGGGAACTAGATGGAAGAAGTATTTCCTCCTTGAAAAGAAGGGGAAAAGTGGAAGCATTGTCAAGGCCAAAGCAATGTTCCCATCTCTTATAGATGTAATTGGCCGTAACGACGGTATTGCTGATGCGATACTTATTGCCGAATATGGTAATCGGCAAAGGAGAAACGATGCCACGTAAGGTTATCCTATCGAGTAAGAACTTCCGACAACAGGGGACATCTGAGGATGTACTTAGGGTCGCGACAGAGATGCACACTCATGAGCGTGCGCTATACGCAGAAGGCGAAGATGAATATGGAATGGGGACTATCCGGATGAACGGATTCAAGGCCTTGTTAAGGGCCGATGGAACACCGTATATGGCAGTCCCTACTACCTTCCAACCGAAACAACACGAAGAGATATTCTCTTCAGTAATTAGCGAGTTAGATAAAACGGGATTGAACTACTATCCCGTAGCTCTGACAGCTAACGATGGACCTAAGAGGAATTCTTTGTTAGTGAGGTTCGCATTCCCAGATTTGAATTTCGATTCTATCGGGAGTGAGACACTAGCGTGCCTTACAATATCCAACGGGAATGATCTACAGACAACATTTTCGGCTGGATTTGGTTTTTGGAGGTTGGTGTGCACCAACGGGCTTGTGGTCCAGACAAAGTCATTAATGGCCATTAGGAAAAAACATACTCAAGGAATCTCTAAGGTACAGCTTGGGGACTATGTCTACGACAGCCTTGATGCTATCCGTCAGGAGATCCCGATCTTTCAGAATCTCTTGGATAAGGCTGCAACGATTCCTGTAACTGAACACAGCAACCATCTATTACAAAATAGCCTGAAGTTATCGGATAACTTTATGTTAGAATTGCCGATAATGTCGGTTAAATATCAACTGGCCATGAATGAGCCATATGATATTAACACGATACTTGGCCAGTACCAAGTGCTAACTAACTACTTCACGAATAGAGTAGAACCTCGTGACGTAGGAGCAGCGGCTCTGTCTGGACTCAAACTAAATCAATGGATTACAACATCTGTTGAGGATGTGTTATAATGTTCGCATATAAGATAGAGTGGCTACTTAATGGTAAGTACCACGTGGATGCGATGGTTTCAAACTCAGTTATTGAATGCCTCATTGCGTGGATGAATTTTCGTAAGATCTCTTCTGAATGTATTTATTCTATCCAAAGGATACACGAAGACGAACAGCCTGAGGTTGACGAATCACTAGGTCGAGAGCCAGGTCTTAGTGATCAGGATCTTGCCAAAACATTTGGAGAGACACAATGCGAGACCTTCTAAGTAACCTACTAATTGTTTACCCAAGAGGTAAAGAAATAGAAGTCGTATACAGTGCGTACGAGAGCATTCCAGTTAGACAGTGGGTGTGGGAGCTACTTCAATCAGAAGCGGCTAACCCTCCTGGTGACTGGGAGGATCTCATCCCAACCTATTTCCTAGTCAAGGAAATAACCTGTTATTCTATGTGGTGGCATCTCGTAAATACAGAAGAGTATGATGGAGTCAACCCGGATTCAATAGCAATACAAGTGTTACCGGACTGGCTATGCCCAGTTCTAGATACGTGTCTTCCACCGGAGATAAAGATTAAAACCTTTATTCTCCCAATGGAAGACACAAAAAATGATCAACGACCCATGGCAAAGTTGGCATTGCAGTCTCTCTTAGAAGAGACAGACAAGTACCGACGTAACCTAACATAACATATGCATTGAGGGCTATCTTCGGATAGCCCTTATTGCTTTGGAGTAACAATGAAAATCATCAACGAGAATCATTGGCAAGCTAAAAGAAAGCTTGACAAATGCACTCACGAATTCTGTGTACCTAAAACAAGGAGAACCAATAATGGAAATGCCACAAGGTGAAATTGCTTATGACCTGGTTGAACAAGCACTCGAAGATAGATATAGAGATGATCACATAATCACTACATATCTACGTGACTGCTTTGAAGATGACAACGATGTCAGTAAAGTATTCTCTCAAATTGTTAATGATGGCAGTGTATATGAGTTTGTATTGTACTTGTGCAACTGGCATCAAAACATTAAAAAGGAGAATCATGATAAGGCAATACAGGTTGCCAAAGAGGTAGCGAAGGAGATAAAGAAATCTAAGTTCCCTCTCCCGAAAATTGGAGAGAATGGATACGACGGAGTCATGGTAACATTGAGGCAGTTAATCGCTGTTAGCAATGCTTGTTGGCAGGCGATACACGAGCTTACATGCTGAGTCTAACGGATGTAGCCTATTTGATAGGGTTATTCGTTATAATTATAACTATTATTGTCGGGCTGCTCTATGCGGCCCGATTCTTTCTAATCATAATAAGGAGTATTTATGAGTATCAAAACCGAAATTCTAAAGAACAAACGGGCAGAGATTAAGCATTGGTATGAGGTCTTTGATTCGCCTGAAGAAAGAACACCAGAAACTACGCAATGGTTATTAATGTCTGCGTATAAATGGCTTCATTCTCACTATAACATTCTTGATGATGTGATAAACTACATTGATACTAAGATGAGTGTTGACTCTGATCATATATTAAATGAGAAGACCGGAGTAACAGATGTACAGGATTCTTAAAGAGCAAGTTCGTTTGTCGAACGAACTTAATGAAGCACTGCGTAAGGAACTTACAAAGATTAAAGAAAGCAGTGTTGGTGTATGGATATCCATTACCGATGGAAAACCCTGGCAATCAGGGATGTATCTCGTTAAGTTTCTCGATGATACAGTCATTCTAACTCATTATGATTTTGCCAGTGGCCATTGGCCAGACATATCTAACGAATACTCTGATGACATTATTCAATGGTCAGAGATCGAGAATCTTAAGATTCAAGAGGAACCATCATCTAAAACAAAGGAGATTAAAGTGAACCATGCAGAAGATTTAACACCTGAGGGTTTAACACCTGAGCAGGAAGCTGCATTTATCGACTGGCTTCAAGAGGATGAGTACATTGTATCTGAGGAAGAAGCTGAGTCGATATTCCGCGACGAACTTGACGAACTTTATCCAGTGTCCATTGGATCCTGTAGTTATGCAGGCAGTCAAGTTTTAGAAGCCATTGATGAGATAGCCTATAGATGCGCGTTTAATGATTGGCTTGACGCCAGATTCCAGGATGTTATTGAGGAGCCCTGTGGCTGCGTCTGGTACCTTGAAGAAGGTAGAGACGAAGATGACTTGTTGCGAGAATGGCTTGAACTGACGGACGGAGAAGTCTCTAAATGACATATTACATTATCCATAAATGGATTGTTGCCTAACACCATCGGCTAGCCGGGCATGCTTTCGGGCGGCCCGGCTTGGCCACAACAAACTAAAACAAAGGAGAATACAATGATCACGATCAAAAACGACCAAATGACTTATCAAGTTACAAAAATCCACAATCACACCCGCAAGCGCGAAGTTTGGTCGGCTACGTTTACCAGCGTTGGCGAGTTCGCTGCGGAGGTGTTCGACCACCTGGACAATT
>CAZEGB010000027.1:0-3873 GCA_964511655.1 uncultured Saccharimonas sp. (SeqCode)
GGTTCCGGCAGTGTCTTGGTAGACTCCGAGGAACTTTTTGCCGGTGATAAGGGTGTCAATTGGCATATTGTCTCCTATGTTAATAAATGTTTTGTCATAATGTGTACCAATTTACAACCCTTGGTCGCTTTTTATGGTCTTTTAAGTCTATGATATTACGTATAGTCAAGTCAACATCATATTGCTGTGGGGCATATGCATTTTCTATGGCAAGGAATAGAGCATCAATGGCATCATCATGATCACGAGATTCAGTATTGTAGTTCTCCAGTTCCGAGATTAGTTTATCAAGTCCCTGTGTAGACGGCAGATAATTAAGATACCCGCCATTGATATAAGGTTCCAAGCCATTAAGCCACTTATTGGTCTTTGAGACATTTGTCTTAAATGGTTTAATCGCGTGGAATGTTCCCCGTTTTCTCATTTCAAGGCGCAGAAGATCGATATAGGCTGCTCTGCCACCTTGTTCTTCAAATGTGATAATCTTAGGTCTATATTTATCGGCTATGTCGCATATAGCGGTAACTACTCTGGAAGGGGCGAGTCTCATTGATTGAACGTCAAGGAGTACAACTTTCATCAAATCACGGCCTGGTGTTTTAGAGGGGAGGATTCCTATGGTAGTTATGACTGTTTCATCTGCTGATTCGTTATCGCTATCTGCGGGGTCTACACCCATATACACGTTTATCGGAATCTTAGTCTCGTCATGAAGTAGATATGAGACTCCGTAATCCTGTCGGTATACGGACGGCAGCATGCGAATTAGTGCCGTGTTAAAACTCGCCTTTCCTTCCGAGTAGGGGATATGGTACATTTCTTGTAGGAACTGAGGTAGTTTGCCGTGAGCTTTATAGCGTTCACGTTCTTCAGTGATATAAGACATCGGATAAAGTTTAGGCCAAGCCGGAATCCCATCCTTCTCAACGGGTATTTCAAGATAATTTCCATTATCCCCCTTGAACATATCCATATTTCTAGCGTTAGCGAGAAACGCTTGGGGATGAACTATGGTCCCCATAAACTGGAAGAATGTTTCGCCAGGCATACCTGCTCTAAGGACATTGGAAAAAATCCAGCGTGAATAATTATTCCGCTGTTTCTCTGTCATCGTATTTGCTTCAGACTCTGTATCGTCAAGCTTGATCTTGGTAGGTCTCTGATTCTTCCATTTCAAGCCACGTATCTTTGAGCCCGTACCTCTGCACATCACATAACATCCGTTACGTGCTTCCATGGACTCTTTATTCCAAATATCTCCAGCCAGTTGTCCATATAGGTCTCTAATCAGGTCATTAGACTCTAATTCGTCCTGTACTGAGATAAGGTCGGCAGAGGCTTGATCGATTGTCTCAGACAGGAAGATAGTAAACGGTGATGATTGATGGCAAATGTCATGAGTTGTGTCAATGGTATGCCCGATAGTAGACTTACCTGATCCGCGAAATGCTATGATGCAAGAGTATTTCTTATCTGACCCAAGGATCTTATAGATGTCTCTCTGGTATTGTGGCACTTCTTTGATGATATGTCCCATTACTGTTTTGGCAAACAGTTCTTTATCGTTCTTTAACCCTGTATAAAGGGCAAAGATTTGGCTTTCGTCCATATTCCTGAGGTCGTCAGGCTGGATCATTTACCGTTTCTTTGACTTCACACACAACATCGATAGCAGATTTAAGTGCCTTTTGTATTTGGCGTTCGCCTCTACGCCTATCTTGAATCGAGAAGTAGTTAACGTTGCCGAAAAGAGGCTGGCTACGTTGTGGTCCAAGTACTTGTCCACCTATTTCGACACCCATTACTCTTGCCAATATCTTGACCGCTTCGAGTCTTTCAAAGCCTTTGTTTCTGATATCGTCTGCTTCTCTCACGAGTCTGTTAACGATCCAGTTCTCGTCAAGGCCGTGTTCTCGGCATTGTTCTTGTAGACGCTCAGTAGTTATCATAAGTTCCCTGCGGCTAAGCTTTCCGTGAAATTCGCCGGCGAGGAATGCAGAGACACGTTCTGATTCTTTTCTTGTTGCAGGGAATACGAGTGGGTGTTGGTCATATAGGTAGAGACCAGAGTACTGTGTACCGGGGGCTTTGATGCGTGAGACACATACGATATCCCGTTTATTGAATAGACCAGCTTCAGTTCTGACGGCATATCCTGATATGGCCACGATAGGTGTATACCATTCTGATCCATCGTCAAACTCAAGCAGCTTCCCGACATCTCCATAGACGACGTCTTTGCATTTGACAGTTTCATAACCAGAGATATCCCACTTATTCAGTACTATTATCTGGTACTTCGCATCCCTGTACCTGATTTCCAAGGTTGTCATACTCTTCCTGATAGTGGGTGGAACGCTCTTTAAGTTGTTTATGCAGGGTTGACAGCATCATATCAAGATTATGGTGAGCCTGTTTGAGTCGGTCTTTCTTGCTCATCTTTCCATTAGTGCCAAAAAAAGCAAGCCTGAGTAGCACTTCTGATGAGAAGTTGACAAGCTGATCAGGATTATCCAAGTCCAGTGTTATTGTTTTTGGAGATTGTTGATCCATTCACTACCTGCCGGTTTAATATCAAGTTTCTTGTAAGGCTCGAAACTTTCGTGCTCTTCAGGCTCGACAAAAGCTATGATTTCCCGTACTGGGATAAATAAAAATGACTGATATCTTGTTTCAACGTCCATCCCAACGTGAGCGGGGAAAAGACAGAACTTGTCTTTGTCAGGACCTACAGAGATTTTGCCAAGGGCGTACTGATGCATTCCGCTCATACCGGGAACAATTAGTCCATGCTTAGGAACTACCATATACTTCTCGACAAGCAGATATCCAATGTTGATAGTTTCTTCTTTAACAATCATAATATTCTCCATACATACGTTATTTTATTCTTTGGTATTCACATTAAACCGTTTTTTGATGGTGTCTGTTGCAGGTGGATTACCAGCGCTAGACGTAGAAGTAGGGCTATTCACGGTGGGATTACTGGGGGGCTGATTGGAAGATTGTGGCCTGCTAGGTGGACTAGTCTTTGGGGGCACATTAGTAGAGGCTGTTGGGACTGCTGTAGAGTCTGTGGGGGCTGCTAAGTTTTCGTCAAAAATAGTAGATATTTCAGATTTCGTCAGATCACCAAACCACACATTTAAATTAGGGCTCTTGCGAAGGTTTTCAGAAATATTCAGGGTTGTCCACTTGCCGTCGGGTCTTTGGCCGATGTAGTCATATCCATCAATTGCGCTATCTGAGTTAGACGGCACTCGTTTAAGGCCGTTTGCGGCATATCCCTTTGAGACAAGGCCCCATTGTCCATTGGGAAGAATGGCAATAAGCCTATCGCCAACTGTAGTCAGTGTCGTATTTGACAGTGACCAACCCTTATCATTTGGAATCAAAAAGGACTGCCTGTCATTTTCAGTAAGGGCTACCTTAAAAATGTTATTAGGTTCTTGCAGATTGTCAATGTAATTGCCGGTTATGTCAGCAAGCACGCTGCCAGCGGTAACAGATTTGCCTATCCCAGTTCCAGCCTTGGCAATCCAGAGACCGGCATTACCAAGCCAGCCAAGAGCGGAATTTGCAGCATTTTTACTAATAGCACTCGCAGCTAATCTGCCAACATCTACGACAGCGGGGACGATGTTATTAACCATTGATTTTCTAAGATTAAAATTAGTGTGAGCTTCAGATCTTTTAAGAATCTCACTGGCGTTATCAGCATAGGAATAGGGCCCGCCGTCAAGCGGGATAATGTCGTCGGTGTTTATGCCGACATAAGATTCATTTTTGGGCTGCGTTATAATATAATATGCGGTCTTTCCAAGGAAGGTCGGAATCCCGGCATACTTAAGAGTCCACTTTAAAAATGGCAGA
>CAZEGB010000027.1:3973-6291 GCA_964511655.1 uncultured Saccharimonas sp. (SeqCode)
CATAGGGCCCCACATGCCTCATTAAATTCTTAAGAGCCTCAAGCTGCTCAGGCCAAACCGCAGAGGGGCTAGCTGGCAAAGGAGGAGCCAGCGTAGGTCCAGGGTAGGTTAGAGGGGAATCACCTTGAAGAGGTCTATATGGGTTCGACCTGAGCCAGTCTTGAGATATCTTGGGAAGATCGTCAGGTAGTATTCGACCTGTGGTCCCTGACTTGAATTTATATGTAGGCTGTGTCTTAGCCGGAATAGTTTTCGGAATATCGTAATATGATTTATATGGGAATGGGGCAGTATCGCCAAGTGGGGTCGGAGCAGCCAAGAGAGCAAAAGTACCAAGGGCGGTGCCAGCTGCTCTAGGGGCTACGTCAATAGCAAGGCTCCTAGCTACAGTCTTCACTACCTGCCAAGCTGCCGCCATCTCAGCAGCAGTAATAGGCTCTAATACACGTTGGTCTAATACATATGTCGCACCCATAATTATCTCCCACCCCTTATCTTGTAAATGAAATTATACTGGTCTCCATCCAACCACTTCGTAAATGTACTTAACCTCTTCCTGGGAAACATCTCTCTAAGCTTCAAATAGGTACCTTCCTGGACTTCAAATGTCAAAGGAGAGTCAGTAGTCGTCTCAAGGTAATACGCGTTCAAAAACCTACGTTTTCTTGCGATGTCATCTAAAAAACCCTCCCACATAACTAATGCCTTAGTACATAACATCACACTAAGACGCCTCAATGGTGTATACACATTTACCCAAAAAAAAGCATTCAAGTCCGCATCAATCGGATTCTTGCTCGGTCCATGGCCTATTAAACTTCTCATCTTCATCACCTTACTTTGCTAACATAAATAATACCACATTTCCTGTCAAGAACTATTTTCAACTAACCAAATCACAAAACATAAAAATACCCCCTCCCCCTAACCCCTCTTTCCCCTAGTACCCCAAATACCCCTATACCCTCACCCCTATACTAACATAAACTATAGTTATTCAAGCTCCCCAATATAACCACCTTGATCTAATATACCCATATACCAACCACCCTAAACATACCATAAGCATATATATATATATTATATATTATATTATATACCCAGAATACCACGAGATAGATAAAACCACTATCACGTAGTGAATTTTAGAAAAAGGGTTACCACTCTATAACTCCCCTATTATATACTCTATTGTACCTACCTTAACAGTAACACTAATAAGCATGCTTATTATAGTATATTATTATATATGTAAGCATACAGTATAACTAACTAGAACCCTACACAGTACTACAGGATACTGGATAGGTAATCTAACTACATATTATCAAAATATAACTAGTACTAATCTAACTAACCTATACTAATCTAATTAGTACTAACCTAACTAACCTACACTATTGTATCAACAATAAGGAGCACATCATGCCAGACTTCAATGACAGATTCGAACGCACATACCCACTCGATCGTAACACTAGAGCCTATGTTTCCATGGCTCTTGTACCTGACATCGTAAAGGTCGAAAAAGCAGTATTAGGCGCACGGAAGGACCAAGCTGAAGCCGGGAGACGCTTGGCAAAGACTCAGCTAGACAACATGGAAACGGCTGCCGAAGAAGACCGAGTAGAGTCCAAGGTCGACCTTGAACGCAAACATTTTGAACTCTATGCCGAAAGGTGCAAGGTATTTGGCGAAAAGCCTACAGTTACTACCTGGAAGCAGTACTGTAAAGACCGGGATCTGAAGTTCTAATATGGGGAGCCTTAGCTCCCTTTTTTTTCTTTTACACACACACTCCAACTTATATATAGGTTTTGTAGTTCTGTATATATTGTTTGTTGAGTACAACTTGTTCTTGCCATAAGCCCTCACTTTCTGTATAGATTGGAGGCTGGCATAGGAGGAACAAATGAAAGTGAATGATTTGACAATTACAACACCGGCAGTCTTTGACTATACCACTATAGTTCAAGATGACTGGAGCATTTCCCATGTCTACTTCCGCAAGACAGTGGATACTGAGGCTATGGTGTCAATCGATGTACATCGCAGTTTTCCTGATAACCTCACCCGTATTATCATTGACGATAATGAAGAGACTTTGAGAGTCGAATTCTCTAGAGGTCTTCTTACCTACACCAATGGTCATAGTGTGTGGGTCGGTTGTGACGAGGTTTCATCCACAAAACACTCCTTAAAGGGGATTATGTCTTTAAATCTTATAGATGGTGTGTTTATTGCCCGCTACAAGCTTTTTGTGGGTGAAGGCGACGTGGAACATCTGGCAGAAATAAGACTAATCAAGTAGCATTTCA
>CAZEGB010000028.1:0-5859 GCA_964511655.1 uncultured Saccharimonas sp. (SeqCode)
AAAAAACTTCGCAGTAGTCTGGCCGGCGGTTTGGGTTTATCGAAAGCGGACGCGGAGTCGATATTAAAAAAAGCCGGTATCAATCCGGATGTCAGGGCCGAAGCGCTCGAATTGACCGATTGGCTAAATTTAGCCCGCGTTGTCGGCTGATTATGCTCATGCTAGAATAAATAGCTAAGGAGCGCTTGAATTATGAATATTAAACGGCAATTTAATCGCGGCTTTACCCTAGTAGAACTAATGGTAGTGGTAATCATTATTGGGATATTGTCCTCTATTGCGGTTATTAGTTTTAATGAGGTCCAGGCCAAAATACGCGATACTAGCGTATTGTCTGATTTGGACACTATGGACTCAGTGCAGACAAATTACGCGATCAGAAACAATGTCGTCGGACTAGCTTATTATTCTGGGACTGACGGATACAGTAGCGCGCTTGACTTTGAACCATCAGAGGGTAACGTAATTGACGTGGTGATAAACAGCACTGATTATTGTATCAGGGGTTATAACCCGGCAGGCACAAAGAACTCCAATACCGTCTATTACCAAAGAGAGTCTAGCCCAGGTGTATGTAGTGTGATTCAGGCTTCAATTGGATTCCGATCCTAAGCAGGAATGATCTGTCCTCGCTTTTAAATCAAATTAAATTATCAATCAGACAATAACACTAGGGCCGTGTGTTTGGGCGTTGGTGATATTAAAAATGCTTGTGGTAAAATAAATCACAGGAGTATTAGATGAAATGAAAAGACGACTTCAAAATGGTTTTTCCCTTGTAGAAATAATCGCCGTGATTGCGGTAATCGGTATTTTATCGGCGATAATATTCGTCAGTTATAACGGTATCCAATCAAGAATGAGTGATACCTATGTAAATGCGGACGTCGAAAGTGTGTTTTCCAAGGAATTGAAATATATCGCAGATAATTCAACAGCAAAAGCCTATTACTCAGGCGACGGATACGATAATGATCTAGGTTTTTCTGCCGGCAGTGGCAATATTATCGACGTTGTTGTTGACGGTACTGATTATTGTGTCAGAGGCTATAGCTTAAAAGGTAGCAAGAATAGTATTTACAACGCCTACGAGAAAGAGTCAAGTGTTGGTATCTGTGATTCGTTATCCGCGTCGGCCGCAGCGATTGCAGCTTCGTCGGGCTCTCCGGGGACACTGGTTTGGAAGCAAATTTCTTCCGGCTCAAGTAGTACTTGTGCAACTGCTACGATTAATCAGGTATATTGTTGGGGTAATGGTGCTAATGGCCGGATTGGTACAAATTCAACGGACGATTCTTGGGTCCCAACTCCAGTTTACACAGCAGGTAACCTTAACGGGAAAACAATCAAGTATCTTGATTCTTGGTGGCGTAATGGTTGCGTGATTGCTTCGGACGATTTGCTCTATTGCTGGGGAGACGGTCAATATGGTGCATTAGGCGACAACAATCCTACTGTCCATGAGACCGCGGTTCCTATCCCGGTAAATACGGCAAACGGCGTCAGTGCGTTATATGGTAAAACGGTCAAGTTTGTTGATGTAAGTACATACGGCGCATGTGCAATTGCTAACGATGATAAACCTTATTGTTGGGGTGAAGCTTGGTCTGGCATGCTCGGTAATGGCACGAAGACGAAAGCTTGGGCACCTGTCGCAGTCACTACCAGCGGTGTATTAAATGGTAAAATTATAGTTGATATAGCGACCGGTGATTATCATAACTGTGCGCTTACCTCGGAGGGTGCCGTTTTCTGTTGGGGTTGGGATAGGAATGGTATGCTTGGGGACAATGATTCGTCCGGCACATATTACAGCACCGTCCCTCAGGCTATAAATATGACTAACGGTCTTAGCGATTTGTACGGTAAAACGGTTCAAGATATTGATGCCGGCTATCAGCACACTTGTGCCATTGCAAATGATAATTTGGCATATTGCTGGGGCGATAATGATTACGGGCAAATTGGGAATAACGCGTATGGTACCGACATACTTGTCCCTAAGGCCGTCAATATGACGAACGGAGTCAGTGCGCTATACGGCAAAACAGTCAAGGCGATTTCGACAGGTTATCGGCATACGTGTGTTATCGCCTCGGACGACAAGGCTTATTGCTGGGGATATAACGCTGATGGTCAAATTGGCAATGGTACGACATCTACAATGGTATTGGCTCCGACTGCCGTTGATATGAGCGGAGTCTTGAATGGTAAGACTATTAAGTCGATATCAGCCGGCGAATATTATACGTGTGCTATTGCTTCGGACGATCAAATGTACTGTTGGGGTAATGGTGAGGAAGGTTTATTAGGCAATAACGGTGTCACTTCAAGTAGTGTGCCAGTTGCAGTAAATCAGACTTCACTGTAGAACAATTGATCTAAAATCTTTGCGAAAGTTGTTGGCTTAAAATGATTATGTTAATATACGTACCTAAGGAGCGTCTTGAATTTATGAACATGAAAAAACGTCTTAATAAAGGTTTTACACTAACAGAATTAATAGTCGTAATCGCAATAATCGGTGTATTGGCGGCTATTGCTATTCTTTCGTATGACGCAGTAGTCCAAAGAGCGAGCGATACCAGTGTCCTAGCGGACATGGACAGAATGAAGGATTTGCAGGGTATATACGGGCTTGACCATGGAATATCAGGCGGAAAAGATTATGATTCTACCCAACCAGATAGCGAAATTGTCTTTACTGCTTCTGACGGAAATACTATTAATGTCTCTGCTGATTCAAGTGGATACTGCATCAGAGGATACAGCACAAAGGGTACTAAAACCACAATTTCCGACTCGTTCGAATTAGGCTCAAGTCCGACTGCCTGCGCTTCGCATTTGGCCTATTCGCCACCGACTTGCCCCACCGGATTTATAGTTGTGCCGGGCGATAGTACGTATGGCACAAGTGACTTTTGTGTCATGAAGTACGAAGCCAAGAATGTTAGCGGCGTTGCAACCAGTGTAGCTGCCGGCTCGCCATGGACTAATACTGATGTGGAATGGTCAGACGCAAAAGTTTACGCAGAAGACGCCTGCGAAGGTTGTCATCTAATCACCGAAGCCGAATGGATGACCATAGCCAAGAATGTCGCATCTGTTGCAAGTAACTGGACCGGTGGTGCGGTTGGTAGCGGTATGCTATATAACGGTCATAATGATAATGCCCCGATTAGTGGGGTACCATTGACTGGTTCAAGTACTGACGATAACGACGGCTATTACCTTACCGGTAATGTCGCACCATCCAGCCAGCGTCGAACTCTGAAATTAACTAATAATGAAACCATTTGGGATTTTGCAGGGAACGCTGCAGAATGGGTGGACGCCTCAATAGGTGCAGGATTGCAGCCGGGTTGGGCTGGTGAGGTTATTTTCAACCAAAAGGATTGGAACGATGCGACCATTAACTGGAATGGCCTTGCATACAATTCAAGGCCAGTGAGTACCGGCTTAACCGGAGCTGCCACTTGGGATTCTTCAAAAGGAATAGGCGAGTTGTATTCTAACCTTGGCTATGCATCTAGTCGGGTTTATATTCGCGGAGGGGCATTTGACCACGGAGATACATCTGGAGTCTTTGCACTGAAACTGCATTACGGCACGACAGGCTACTGTGTCCATTTCGGTTTCCGTGTAGCTAAATAATACAAAGATCTTTGCATTAGTGTAATTTCTTTTTTAAGCAGTTTACTGTTTGCCGCCTGCTAATCTGTTACAATATTAGCTAGGTCATGGAAAAGAAATTATACATAACTACCGCTATTCCTTATGTAAACGGCACGCCGCATATTGGCAATGCCCTAGATTATTTGTTGGCAGATATTTGGACGCGCTATCAAAAACAGAACGGTCGCGAAGTCCGTTTTCAGGTCGGTACCGACGAACACGGTAACAAAATTGCCGCCAAGGCGGCCGAAGCCGGTCTTGATCCGAAAACTTACACCGATAAGATGTATGTCAATTTCGAAGCGTTGATGAAAAAAGTCGGCGCCAGCTATACTGATTTCATTCGCACTACCGATTCTCATCACGAAAGCGCCGTTCAATATATTTGGAAAACTTTACAACCCTATATTTATAAGGACAAGTATGAAGGATGGTATTGTGTAGGCTGTGAGGCCTTTGTTTCCGACAAAGAAGCCACGGCTAATAATGCTATTTGTCCTGATCACAATCAGCCTTACCAACGACTAAGCGAAGAAAATTATTATTTCAAAACCAGCGCTTTTACTGACCAAGTAAAAGAGGCGGTTATAACCGGCAAAATGCAAATTCTGCCTGAATTTCGAAAAAACGAATTTTTGACTCTCGTAAAAAACGGATTGCAAGACGTTAGTATTTCACGACCCAAGAAAAATCTAAGTTGGGGGGTCCCAGTACCAGGCGATCCCGACCATGTCATGTATGTCTGGATAGATGCGCTGGCAAATTATCTGACGGTTTTAGGCTATCCTGACCAACCGGTTTGGCAAGAATTTTGGCCGCCAGACGTACAAGTCTTGGGCAAAGATATCATGCGCTTCCATGTCATCATTTGGCCGGCAATGTTATTAGGCCTTGGTTTGGAACTGCCGAAAAAAATGCTAGTTCACGGCCACATCAATGTTGGCGGCGTCAAAATCAGTAAAACTATCGGTAATATTATCGATCCAGTGCAGATTATCGACGAATATGGCCTTGATGCGTTTCGTTATTATTTCTCCCGTCACGTCCCAACACTTGATGACGGTGATTTCACTTGGGAAAAGTTTGAAAATGCCTATAATGGCGAATTGGCAAATGATTTAGGCAACCTAATCCAACGCGTGGCCGGCATGATTACCCGTTATCAGTCAGGCGTCATCGGCGAAGTGCCGCAAAGCGAACACGATATGAGTGCTTATCACGAATCGATGGAGGCACTGGAGTTTAACCGGGCAATCGACGAAGTTTGGTTGATGGTGCGAAGCCTGAATCAATACATTGATAACATCAAGCCCTGGGAAATCGCAAAAATGGTTGGCAAAGACCCAGAAGCCGAATCCCATTTGGCTGAAGTATTAGCTTACGCGGCCGGCGCATTAATACAAATAGGCGACCTTTTGGTGCCATTTTTGCCCGATACGGCATCAAGGATTCATCGAATTTTCGAATCCGGATCGATTGTGCCAACAGAATCCGTGCTTTTCCCCAAGATATATTTGCACACGCCTAACCCGCACGCTCCAAAGGCGTAGTTGATATGCTTGTTGACACGCATTGTCATATCCATGAAGCGGATTATCCGCTTGATATAGATAGCGTCATAAAGCGGGCACATCAGGCTAATGTAAAGAAAATGATTTGTGTCGGTACCGACGAATCAAGTTCGCGATTAGCGATAGAATTTGCGTCCAAACACGAGGGTATATTTTGTTCGATAGGCGTTCATCCGCACGAATCCAAAGGAGGATGTAAAGTTCTTGCCGAACTTGTTGACCGAAATAATCCTAAAATTGTCGCGATCGGCGAGATAGGGCTGGATTATTTTCATATGCATAGTTCGCGCGAAGATCAAATTCGTGTTCTTGAAGAACAAATACAATTGGCGTTGAAACACGATTTGCCAATTGTTTTTCATGTTCGTGATGCTTTTGATGATTTTTGGCCGGTATTTGATAATTTTAAGTCACATAGTCAGCACATACGCGCCGAGTTGCACAGCTTTACGGATAATATGAAAAACGCCGAAGAAGGTTTGAGACGAGGGTTGTTCATCGGAGTTAACGGCTATAGTACGTTCGTAAAAGACGAGGCCCAAGTATCAATGTTCAAGAATTTGCCGCTGGATAAATTATTGCTTGAAACCGATGCTCCGTATTTGACGCCCGC
>CAZEGB010000029.1:0-5189 GCA_964511655.1 uncultured Saccharimonas sp. (SeqCode)
CAATACGTCATACCATTCGGTTTCATCAACCGTTTCGGTCGCCTTTGTAACTAGTTTGATTACTAGATATGCAAATTGCATGCGATCATAATCTTCCATGATGTGACGGTAAAAATGCACTAATCGTGCAGAGGTCAATACATCCAGTTCGCCTTTGCCTTCAGCGATAACGACTTCGCTAACCGCGAATAACTCGATTCCGCCGGACAGACGGCTTTTTTCGCGACGTACTCCTTTGGCTATGACACTCTTTTTACCTTCCGGTGTCAATAATTGTAGTATTCTATCCGCTTCGCCAAAATTCGTTCGACGCAAAACGATCGCCATAGTACGACGTGACTTCATGGCAAAATACTCTTGAGCGCGGCGACCAAATCACCAGGTACCATTTTGGATTTATCCAATATTTTTCTGACACCGTATGGTTCCAAGTCGTCCTCTGATAAATCGTCTGCCAGATTTGAGCATAATATTATCGGAATATCGCCGGTGTCACCATAAGACTGCATTTCATGCAGCAACGCGAAAGCAGTACTGCCAGTCAAAAGCACGTCTAATACGATGGCGTCAGGGTTGATGTCGTCAATCGCCTGGACCGCAGCCAAGGCATGAGGTACGACCGACACTTTATATCCTTCCTTTGTAAGCACGCGGGCATATTGTTCGGCCAACCAATCATCATCTTCGACAATTAAAATACTAACGGCACTCATAACAGACTAAGTTGCCGTGAAGCGTTCAAATCTACATAGAACGTCGCGCCATCACGGTGCCGAGTTACTCCGATCTTGCCGTTCATCGCGTCGGCGAATTGGCCGGCGATATAAAGACCCAAACCGCTGCTTTGCGGTCTGGCATGGACGGACGTCGACGCACTAGCCAATTTTCCCCTGAGTGATTTTATTACATCGGCTGAAAGCGCCGGACCATAGTCCCTGACACTTAGGCGGATAATACTGCCTGACTTTAACGAACCGATACGAATTTCAACAGCCGTACCGCCATCTGCATAATGCAGAGCATTGTCACTGAAATTCATAATGATACGCCGCAAAAGGTCACGGTTAGCGACCAGCAGAAGAGGATGTTTATGCGGCACAAACCGAAGGTCTCGGTCGTGCGCCGAAAAAAGCGGTAAAAGTTCATGGATGATATCCTCGCATAACTGCTGCGGGTTAATCGGTTCCAGAAAAAACATGGCGTCAGCCATTCTGGCCGAACGCGTCAAATCGCTCGTCAGGCGAAGCGCCCTTTCGCTCGTCAAACTTATTTGCCTGAGCATTCGTTTTCTTTCGGCTTCGGACACGTCGCCCGTTTCCAACATCAATGAAAGTTGTCTGACTAATGCCAGTGGCGATTTCAGTTCATGTGCGGCTGCTACGATAGACGGAAAACCGTCAACAAGCCGCCCATCAAAAAGTGTTCCCTGCTCCCCTCGCGCTTGAACCATATACTACTAATTGTAACATGCCGCGACGGAATGAATATTCTAAGCGTTGAATTTGATTGTTTGGATCAATTCGTTGAAATCTGGCAAGAACGTGTTCGAGTCGGTGCGGATGGTTAAGGTTTTGTCACGAATCTTAAAGATTACAGCCGCACCGCGAATGTCGGGAGTAAAGCTGCCGTCATACCTAGTGCCGATTTCACCGTTAACTGCCACGCTGCTGGATTTGAGTTTACCTGTTTTAACCAACGATTCGTACGTCACAAGGACTCTGTCGTAGTCTATCTGTTCAATCTTTACGCGAACCGCGTACTGTTCCGTTGCGCTGACCATAGGTACGTATATCGGATTCAGGTAAGCTTCGTATGTTCCGCCGTTCATAACGACTCTGGCTACATACATGCTCCAGGTTTTAGGATATTTAAAGGTAACCCGGCCGTAATCGACCGGACCGACGAATTCGCGCAATGGTTCTTTTTCGCGCTGTGCAAATTTTTCCTCGTCAGCAATAGCCTGATCATGCTCGGCCTTAGAGACTGCCGCGTCAATCTTTGCATTTACGTTTGTTTTTTGTTCCGTATAATTCGTATATAGCCAGAATGACATTCCTCCGAGAGTGATCAACAACACCAAGGAAACGAACGTGGTAATCATCCAGCCGTTTACGCCGCCGCCATCACCAGAACTACTAAATTGCATCATAGCGTCATTATACTTGTGCTTTTATTTGATGTAAAGGTTTGAAAACATACAAATGATAGGCCCCTATTTGTTTGACTACTCTTACTCCCTTCAACTCACTGCCATAGTTAATCAAATCCATAGGTCTGCCTAATCGATCGGCTTCTTTTTGCATGAAACGAATGATTTTTCTCATATCGCGCGAAACCGAAAAAATATAGACTACAGTCGTATCATCGGGCAGTTTTTCGAACCAGAAATCTGCAAGATACACCGTGACACGGCCGCTTTTTCTTGACAACCAACGTGAAATATAAACTAAAATTGGGTTGATTTCGTAACCGACGGCACGGGCGCCGATTTTGGCCGCTTCTCGCAGTACGATTCCGTCACCACTGCCAATATCGACTAAAACATCATTCGAAGTTAAAGGGTACAGTTTAGTCAAGGCTTGATTAATTTCGGCTTTTCGACTGGGAACATACGGCGCTCCTCTAAATACGACAAGTCCGAATATCAACGCAATTACGAATAATAAGAACCAAAGCCAACTCATTTAGTTTCGCTGTCAAATTTCTGCTTTACGATTTGAATTTCGTTTTTTAACGTCGATAGATCTTTTTCGATATCCGCCGCCAATGATTCGGCTTCTTTGAATTTATCGAGCGCCGCTTCCAGCGTAAACTCGTCGCTATCAAACCAATCGACCAATTTTGTCAGTTCGGCTGTTTTTTCTTGGATGGATTTATTTTGCGATGACATTTTTTACCTCTGCTTCCAGTATAGCTTTATTAGTTTCAATCTCAATCATCGCACCGATTTTGGGCGCGCCGCGAATTATGGCGTATCCCCTTTTAAGGACGGTGTTTGGATCAAGCTGGTTTAAAATACTTTTTAGCGCGGCGACGTTACGCGCATGTTCTGTAATTGCCCTTTCGATTATCTCGAGAGATCCTTCCAGATCGGATCTAATCAGCCGTTTTTGCTGGTCAATTGCCTGAAACAGGCGCGACGCCAGCGAACTTACTTGCAATCGAACGGCTCGGACAATTTCGGATTTATCAGGTACTAAAATCTGAGCCGCATTACTAGGTGTCGCAGCGCTGACATCGGCGGCCAAATCGGCCAGACTTTCGTTTACTTCGTGCCCAACGCCGACTAGCGTCGGAATACGACTGCCGGCAATCGCCCTGACTAAAGGCTCGTCGTTGAAGACCGATAAATCATCAGCGCTGCCGCCGCCTCGAATTATGACGATAACCTCCGGTAATGACTCTTGCTGATTAAAATAACTTATCGCCTTTATCATCTGATCGGGCGCCTCTGTGCCCTGCACCTGAACATGCGCAACATCGATTTTTAGACCCATCCATCTGTCGTTTACTATCTTGATAAAATCAGCGTACCCGGCCGCCTGGGTGCTGCTAATGACGGCGACATGTTTAGGTATGCGCGGCAAAAAGCGCTTACGCTCGGCTGCGAACAGGCCTTCGACTTGCAGTTTGGCTTTTAGCAGTTCGAAACTTTTTTTCAACGCTCCTTCGCCACTTGGGCGGATGGCTTTGACCGTCAAACTGAATTTACCCCATTGAGTAAGTTTGGGCGTCGCCGTCACGATGACTTTCATGCCATCCTCAATCGGTACGCGCAATTGCCATACCGTCATAAAGCAACCTATGCTACCGTCTTGGTCTTTGATATCAAAAAATACGTATTTATTCTGATTGACCTTAAACGAAGCAACTTCGCCCTCGACCTCGACGCTCGGATAGGCATATTCAAGCGTCTGGTTCGTGACCGCGATAAAATCGCTGACGCTATAGATTAGCTTATCGCGGAATTCTGCCATATTTATTAATCGTTAATTGGTAAAAGAAATAACCGAACAGTATGGTTCCAAGCAGCAAAGTAACCCTAGCAAGCAGCGTTCCGGCAATCGCGATGTCGGCTGGCACCCCTGCCGACGCTAAAAATGCAATCATAACGGCTTCGTAGACACCGGCCCCGCCAGGTATTGATGAAGCCACGCCAGCGGCTGATGATATTCCGAAGGCTATAAATAATATCGCCGGACTGACCCAGTAACCTAGCGCCATAAATGCAATCGCTATCAAAGCTACATCAAGTATATTAGTCGCCAGCGCCCAGATATATGGGAACAATAACAAGCCCTTATCGCGCCGTATCTCGACATAATCTTGGTGCAATTCGTCAAAGAAGTGATCGACTCTCTTGGGATCGATAATCTTAGTGTGCTTGCCGCCAGTTATTTTCCTTATAATCCCGTTAACAAAGCTGCTGACCCAGTCCGAAAGTTTCGCCAGCCTTTTTCGACTGCCGACGATATATATACCCAAAACGGTACTAACAATTGCCGCAATTACAAAGGTCGCGCTGATAATAACGATTAATTTGTTTATTTGATTATCGAGCGTCAAAAATATAACGGCAACAATAAGGATAGAAACGAACCCGAAAAATGCTATCACGAAACGAATGATTTGCGCCATGGTCGATCGGCCGATACTTACTCCGTGATGGCGCAACAACCAGCCAAGATACGAAAAACCGGCAACTCCCCCGCTTGGCAAGATATGGTGCACAAAATTAAGTTCCAAAGCTATGCGCGTCATCTGCCAATGAGACGTTTTGCTCAGGTCACCCTTAGAGCGAAGATACGAAAAAATCATTCCGGCCGTGGCATAATAACTCAGCAACTGAACCGGGATTAGCAGTGCCAGCATCCATAAATCAACGTTATCCATTAACTGCCAAGCATTGATAATCTCATGCCGTCCGAAAAACAATATCAAAGACAGCAAAATAAAAGTAATAACTGTTACTAAATATCTGATTGGCATTACTATAACAATTATACAACTAAAAACCCCTAGTCGACGTATAATGGACATAGTATGTATATTGCAATTCTAGGGCGACAACCCGAATTAGGTATCGCCGAGCTTGAAAAAGTATTTGGCAGCAAAGCGATTACCGTCTTGTCGGCGGACGCCGTTCAAATCGATACCGAAAATTTTTACGTGCAGCGATTTGGCGGCGT
>CAZEGB010000030.1:0-4922 GCA_964511655.1 uncultured Saccharimonas sp. (SeqCode)
GCTACCATGCGGCTGATAGTAGGGGTCATTTCGGGACGAATCGCAACAGTCCGGCCGCCGCGATCGACGAAAGTATATGTTTGGTCGTTAACCAGTTCCTGACCGCTTTTAGCGGCGTAAATTTCCAACGGTTCCAACATCGGCGCACCGTATTCTTCGTAACCGAAAGACTCTGACACCTTGCGCCAGACCGAAAAGATATAATTCTGAAGCCTTTTGTCTTCGGGATAGTAATCGCGCGTTCCCTTATAAGGTTGTGATGATAGAATACTCATCCCGTTAAAACCCTCCTCTCATAACAAAATATATATCTTTCATAGATAAACCCTTTCTGTTTTCTGTGGTTCTAACGGGACTCATTCCCAATATTTTTACATTTTTATCTGTTTATTTCAATATCAATGCAAAATTGACAGATATAACCTGGGCTAATATAATTCCAAACAATATGCCTAATATAAAAAGAGCGATACTTAAACTTAGCGGCGAACTATTCGAGGACGAAAATGATCATATCAGTTTTGAACGATACGAATACGTTGCCGAACAACTTGTCAGAATACAAAAAGAAACCGGCCTTCAACTGGCGGTAGTCGTTGGCGGCGGCAATATTTTCCGCGGCCGACAGGCTAACGAAAATGTCGATCACAACGAAGCCGATTCGATGGGCATGATGGCGACGATTATTAACGGCATCGGCCTGCGCGAAGCTTTGGTTAGAAATGGCGCCGTCGAAACCAGGCTGATGACTTCAATTAGTATTCCCCAGATTGCTGAACCATATATTCGCACTAAAGGCCGCTATCACTTGAATTGTAATCGGCTGGTTATCATTGCCGGAGGCTTGGGTATGCCAAACTTTTCGACCGATTCAGCCGTCGCACAATATGCAGATGAATTGCAATGTGAATTGATATTCAAAGCCAGCACAGTTGACGGAGTTTATGATTGTGACCCTAAACAAAACAATGAAGCGAAAAAATACTCAAAATTGTCATATCAGCAGGCATTAGATCAAAGACTGAACGTCATGGATCGAACTGCCTTCGCCATGTGCGAAAAATCAAACATTCCGATTTTCGTGTTCGACATCAATGATTTACACCGACTAACCGACATCATTAACGGTGACTATTCATTTGGCACGTTAATAAACGGCAACAAATAAATTATTTTCCAAGTACGTTTCGCTGTGTCCAGACATACATCGCTATGCCTGCAGCAACGCCGACATTGACCGACCGAGTCGAACCGAATTGTTCGATCATTACGGTTTTTTCAGCCGCTTTTTGCATTTCTTCACTCAACCCGGGCCCCTCGCCGCCAAAAACAAGCACTGATTTGATTGGCAGCTCGGTTTTATTCAATTCATCGGCGCCAGGTACTATGTCGAATGCTATGATATGACGATTTTCGACTTTCATTATAGTCGCAAATTCGTTAACAGTATCATGATGAACAATATTCATATATCTATCCGTAACCATCGCGCCGCGGCGGTTCCAATGTCTGCGGCCGATAATATGGACCGTTTCGACATTAAAAGCGTTGGCCGCCCTGACAATCGTGCCTATATTCAAATCGTGTTGCCAGTTTTCGATAGCTACATGCAGCGAAACGCGCGATTTATCCAAATCGTCTTTTATCGCTTCAATCGTCCAATACCTGTATTTGTCCAACACGTTGCGTTTGTCGCCACGTTCCAGTAATTCTTTATCGTATCTATTGTCCGTCGGCCATGGCTTTGAGTGCGGACCGACACCGACTTTTTCTTCATTCATAAAATCATTTTATAACAAAAAAAAGCCCGGTCTAAAAGACCAGGCTGTATCCGGAGAATAAAATCCTCAACGGACCATAATACATTCAGCAATGACTCTGACAGTCGGAATAGAAAAAGTGCATTCAATTTCTTTCTTTGGAATATCGGTGCCCAGAACAAGCAAACTTTTCTTCGCACTAATATTTAATCCTAAGGTCAACATCTCAAACTGCTTATTTTTACCTTTTCCGACCTTAATTTGTAAGGCCGGCATTTTTGGTTGCGGATTAACTTTTCCGCTCTCAATCCCCTCTAGCCAATCGGGTAAAAATATTGCCGCAGCCAAGGGTTCGACACCGGGCCAATCAGGCGAGGAATTCTTGTGATCGTAAAATTTTGCATCTCTCAGATTGATATTTGCATATAAATCTATAGCGATAACTTTTACGATTGGCTTCGCATAATTGAAAGAACCTGTCACAGAAATCACATTTTTCAGCGCTTCTTTGGACAGATGTTGGCCATACTCTTTTTTGTAGCCTTCCGGTGCATCAATCGCTAGGAATAGCTCAAGAATAGTTCTTTCCAATCCCGATTGAGTATTAGTGTCAGATAGATATGGCACCAGAATCAATAACTCCGTCGGTGAGTTCGGTATAAAATCGTCGATCTCTTTGAAAGGAATATCGAATTCTCCTATACCCAAATTACGCAGCTTATCTAGTCGCTCAATCCGAGCAGCTTGTTGCTGCAAAGATTTTTTAATAGAGCCGGACAATCCTTTTTTGTGATAGCCATACCAATCTTGAAAATGTTTTTTCGGCGGAAATTTCCCATTGATAATGTCGTCGATGCCTAAAATAGCATCGTCGATTGGGACCTTGCCTTCATTAACCGCATTGATTAATGAATTAAAATTAATTTTCAACAAATTTTTACCTCTTGATTTCGACAAGCGAAACACTCCTTTTCAATAAATTGTGGTTTCTTGAAATGGTCAGAATCAAATTGTAAATGTGCTTTTATGCGCTATTAATAAATTGCGCTAAAAAACCGATTTCACTGCAACAACGAATCTTCATGATTTTTGGGTAAGAACAATACTGATTATTACTTGTATAGTATCTGTCTAACGTAAGTTCGTTATTCTTGTTCAGATAAGCACACAAGTAATCGCGTAACATACCCGCGCCCTTAAGCTTATAGCCTTTAAATACCGGCGAAGGCGTTTGACGATTGATATTACCAGGATTGATTAATCCAAAATCCCATAATACATTCATCAAAACTTCCGAGGTGACCGATTCGTAAATCATAGAATCATTCTGCGCTTCAAGCGCCAACGGTTCACTCGAACCTCCTTTTTTGAAATTGTTGGAAATCAAGGCCAATAAAACATTTTTTGGCGGTACTCGAACCGGCGGATCGGGCTTACGATTCACAATACTGTTTATCTTTTCGTCCGATTCGGGGTCCATAAATATAACTGTCCAAAAAACTCCAGGCTCATAGTTGACATATTCGTCGTTAAGAATCACGTTTTTCAGATCGATTCCGTTCACGAAAGTCATCCCTTCGGGGATATTGTCAACAATAATACCTAGGATAGCCTCAAGCGTGCGGATATAACCGCTACCTCTGTCATTGTCGGGTAGATAAATGTTCAAACCAACGATTATTTTATCGTTGTCACAGAAATTGTGGATTCTAGGAATCCAATTTGGCATATCCGATACGGACAGGCCTGTTTCCGGGTGAGACTTTAGGTATCTTTCCACGATAGACGCTTGCTCTTCAAGCGGGATACGGTCAAAAAGACGTCCTGCGACCGCCAAGCTGATCACTCTCCTTCCAATTCAAAATTTGCCGATATATCACAATCAGTTAATTTCGATATTTGAGCACGGCGCATTGTATTTATTCTCACTGGAATAAATATATAACGCCGCTCTCAAACTCATGCTGCAATGTTAAGGTTCTCACTAGAATATACCATAAAACTTGCATTTTGAAAAGGCCAAAAAATACTTCGATATCGTCACAAGAGGTCCTGAAACGATATCGAAATTACCCGGCAAACTGCCGGTATGTTCTCCTAGATTATCAGATAATTATCGAGTGCTTTTTCTTGCTCATAACGAAATTTCATATACAACATCGGATTTCTCATTGCCAAGATCTTGATTGGCACCTTGATAACGTCATCATAAAGAAGCATTGGTGGCATACTGCTCGCAACATCCGAAATCATTACTATCGGTACAGAAATTTGGCTCGCCATAATATACCCTGGATTAATCGCGTAGTGGTCTTCGACGACTAATACTACGCTGTCTGGATGCTTCTGAATCAACTTTGTAATATCACTGCAACTTTTTATCGGCTGGTTTATGGCCGACTGTTCCACTTCCCAAATCAGATTCTTGTCATACTTACTAAAGCTTTTTTCTAATCGCTTTACGAAGCCACCGGGGACCGAAGTATTCACCCAGAGGATGATCGATTGGTCCGGAACATAAAAACTCCTGGTTAACTCGGCAAAAATTTGATACTTACCAATAACTGTATCCAGTCTTTCACCGTCGCGATAAAGTTGTTTACCCAAGTGATTGCCATACCTATCGATTACTCTACCAGAGTCGGGGTCAACGACATCAGCGACTTTCAGGCCGTTATCGAATCCAAACTCCAATTTCAAGTCTATCAACCTGTAATTGCCAGGTACTAATTGCCACGCCTTCTCGAATACCAAAAACGATTTGGTTGCCAGTTCAATGATTTCATCAATCATTTCCGGCTGTCTCTTCAGAGGATAGTCGTCAAGCACCAAGAAAGGCTCTTGATTAGCGAACGGAATTGACTTGCGATACAACAAGGCCTGGCCATTCTTAAAGACTACCAGCGGATCATCTTCGGGTAAATCAATGTCTTTCCATTTTTGGCCGGTCGTTTTAAGGTTGAATTGGACTATCAGTTTCGGGAAATACTGGTATTTCTTGATATGAGGATAACCCTTCAAGAATGACCCATAAGCCTCTCGTCTGATAATTACTTCGTATTCGATCATCTGACATAATCTGACCCCACAGCTTTCCTCGTCGATTTTCTCGACAAACGCTGTCGGAATACCACAGGCATTCAAAAGTGACATGCAATTCGC
>CAZEGB010000031.1:0-4781 GCA_964511655.1 uncultured Saccharimonas sp. (SeqCode)
GATGAATCGCAGCCGATTTTGCGTGTAGAGCATTACTTATGTTCTATTGCCGAAAAGAGCTGCCAAAAAACAGATATTCTTACCCAAGATTATCAAGGCATTGAGCCGAAAGAAAAAGATAATCTGCTATGGTCAACGTGGGATTCCGCAAAAAATTTGTTGTTCGGCCATCTTGTTTTGAATGGATCTGATGCTTCTCCTATATATGTTTGTGATACGCAAAACAAAAACTGCCTCAAGACGGAAAAAATAAATTCACTGACAGCTGATTCTGATCGCCGGGTTGTTCCACAGGGGTCGCTCAGTCCTTCGCTTAATAGTTTTATTGTCATAAATCAGCACGATGTTCCATATGTGGAAAAAGGCAAGCTCTGGGAATTGAATTTATACGCCATTAGCAAGCTTTCAGAACCACTACGAACCTATGATATATCAGCAGCCATAGAAGCAGACGAAAAATTTTCCTATGATGGAGTATATTCCATTGCCTGGAGCCGGGATGAAAAAAGCATATTTTTCGCGACTATGCGCAAAATTTTCAAATTTAATCTGGAAACAGAAGCGCTTTCCCTGATTTATACCGATCCATTTGAAGAAGAAAGCGACGTTAGCGACAGCGTTGAGTTGAATTTGGACAGCAGTGCTCTCTTTTTGTCGCCTGATGAAAAATATCTAGCCTTTGTTGATTCGGCAATAGATGAAAATGAGGAAGAAGACGCAACTATTGAAGAAGATCCTGACGAAGCGTCTTTCAATACGCTGAAAAGAATCAATCTCGGAAATAACAATGAGGTTATGGAAATTTTAAGCGATAGAGGCTTAAGCTTGAAATTGCCATAAAAGAATTGACAAAATTGGATTAATAACGTACAATCAATTGCGACATTATAAAAAGATTTCCAATAAGGAACTCTTTTTTTATTGGTCAAAGTTTTGCCTAACTAGAGCGGCAAAATTGAAGTAATAATTAAAATAAACAATATTTGTAACAAAAACAGAAAGGTTTTTCAGAAGTTTTTTGCGCTACTATTAATTTTATTTTCTTTGTTTGCGGCCAGGCCTTTTGCGGAAGCAGAAGACGTTCAGCCGCAAAAAAACGAGGCCGCAACCCCGGAAACAGAAAGCAATCTTGATGAGATAGAAGAAGCCGCAGATTTCGCCAGTGAAATCACGGGAGTAAGAAAAGAATTTATCATGGGGATGCTGGTTGTCGAGTCTGACCTGGGACGCAATCCAGGAAAATGTACCTACAGTGAGGTCGAAGATGGAGCAGAAAAAGCCATGCAAAATGGGCAATTAAGCCCTCGCGCGTGGGATACTTTTCAAGAAAGAAGGGAGGTTATCAAAGGAATTGCCAATAGTCTCGGATATGATCATGAACAGCTCAGGGTTTCATGCAATCCTGACGGAGTCTATGCTGGAACAGGCGGAGCCATGGGAATCCCGCAATTTATGCCCGACACGTGGTTGGAGTATAAAGACAGGATTTCAGAAATTGTCGGGAAAGACAATCCTGATCCTTGGGATCCTAAAGATGGAGTAGTCGCTATGGCGCTCAAGCTTTCAGACGTGTATGGCGTGACAGATCACAACCTATACGCTGAAAGAAATGCGGCTAAATTGTATCTTTCAGGCACCACTTCCTGGCAATATGACTGGTACGCGAACCAAATCATATATTGGTCAAAAAACTATAAGGAACTTATCGGGTAATTTTGCAGAAAACCGTCTTAATCAAATAGGGCGGTTTTTCTTTGCTTAGCTGAAATTATTACCAGCCTTTTTAGCTTTTTTGTGCTATAATATAGACAAAGCTATGAAAAAATATCTGGCTATTTTTGTGGTTGGACTGGCTGTTTTTGCGGCAGGATATTTTTGGTTTGGACAGAAAATGAATGAAGAAAAAATTCCAATTGAATCGGAAAAACAAGAACAGCCGGAAAACAATGAAAGCAAGGCGATTGAAACAAAAACTGCTCCTGAAATCACAGAGCAAAAACAGACCCAAGAAATTCCAAAAGAAAATACCTACAAAAAAATCAAGCAAGTTGTTCCTTTCGTCGTGCAAGCGCCGTTTGGCAAATGGAAAGATCAGGATTTTCAAAATGGCTGCGAAGAAGCTTCCATGATAATGGCTATGGGCTGGATTAAAAAAACTGCTGAAATTTCCACGGCAAAATCCGAAACTCAAATAAAAGATATTATAAACTTTGAAGAAAAATTATTAGGCTACAGCGCGGATACTGACATTTTTGATATGCAGAAAATTTTCCAAAAATATTTTGAATACAATGGAGCCGAAGCCAGAGAGAATATAAAAATTGATGATATAAAAAATGAATTGCAAAAAGGCAATATTGTTTTGGTTCCGGCTTTCGGCCGGGCGCTGAAAAATCCAAACTACACTTCTCCCGGACCGATAACGCACATGCTGGTTATTATCGGTTATGATCCGGAAAGCCAGAAATTTATCACCAATGATTCCGGAACCAGAAAAGGCCAAGATTATGAATATGCCGAGAATGTTTTGTTCGAGGCTATTTGGCAATATCCCAGCGGCAAAAAACATCCCGAGCCTCCTAAAGGAACGCTAAAAAAAGGCATGCTTGTCATAAAAAGTTTGTAAAGTTCACCCTGTTAAATTGCTTCGCACCAGCTTTGCTGGATTTAACAGGGTAAATAAAGTAAAAAATTTTGTTCAGTAACACGTTCAGTAACAAAATGAAAAAACATTTTAAAAAAATTTACCCCGTTAAATCATTTAGGTTTTCAGAACAAGATTATGTCTAGCAAGAAAACAAAAAATTATCACAAAACTAAATTGGAATCATATTTAACCGGGGCTATTTTCTGCCTAATTTTTCTCAGTGGGTTTTTAATGTGGCAGAATGCCGAGGCGGCTTGTATTTGGGATGGAAATACTTGTAATGTTTCAACATGCAGCTATTCCTCTATTGGAACAGAAATAGCTGAAATACAAACAAATTCTCTTAGCAAAACGGGAGAAGTTATTATTCAATGTCCGGAAGAATCCATAACCAACACGCAGGATATAACAATCAGCATGACTTCCGGCTTTTCCGGTATCACCAATTTGCATATTCGCGGTTATGGGACTACGCCATCCGGAACTGATTCGGCAGGCAGAGGAGCTGCTGACTTAACATCTTTAACAGACCGGAGTATTAGAATAATTTTAACTTCCGGAAAAACTTTTACGGTAAGTAATATTAAATTTTCTGGAACACCCAATAGCAGTTATCCTTATGGAGCCGGATTGGCGATATATGGTCAGGGAAATTATAATTTTCATCACAACACTTTTTGGTATTATAGCGGAAGATTATATTATGTATCGGATGCTTCTTATGGTGTGATTCACTCTAATTATGAAATATTCAGATATCAAAGGGCGAGTTTTGAGGACAAGGGAGCCTACGGCAATGCTTCATGGATAACCGGAATTACATTAGGAAGCGCCAATGCTCATTATAATGAAAACAATGAATCTATGTATATTCCCGAAACAGGAACCCTTGCTTTGCCTACCATTGTTGGCGGCGCAATAACGGCCATTAATTTTTCAGTAAGCAATGGCTATGAAGATGCTACCGGAACGCCCAATGTTTATATTTTAGGAGGTAGTGGTACGGGAGCAACAGCGCATATAACATCCATGACCCATGTTGATACAAACAATAATACCATAGACGGTATTGCTATTGATGCAGGCGGATCAGGCTATTCAGGTTCACGCCCGCCTGTTGTAGTATTCAGTTCTGTATCCAGGGATGTGGCTGCCAATAAAACATCAGAAACAGCCATGATGTTTGCAGACGGAGCGCAAGGCTCAAGAATAGTGAATCGCTATAATACAATTGTTAATATGTACATTGGCGCGCATGATGCAAGCTCGAATTATCGAGGTCATTTACAATATGAAAATTATAATAATTATTCCATAATGACAAACAATTATACTGCCGCAGCTTATGGCATGCGCGGTGGAACGGGCGTTGTTTATAATAATAAAATATGGAAAGTTTCTTCCAACGGGTTGTTTTATCTGACAAATAAACCTATTCAAGTCAGAAACTATCGCGATGCCGGCTGTTCATCCGCAACAGGTTGGCCTGATATAAAACCAATGTGCAGTGCTGATAGCACAAAAGCCTGTTTTGGAACAACAGTAGAAAGCGGAACTTGGAAAACCTGTTTGACAGAAGAAGATTGCGGCGGGACAACCGGCTCAACAAATTTCTGCCTGCAAGTTGACGGAAATGGGGAAGCTGGCTATCCATGCCGCGACGCAATCGGTTTTGGGAATAACGCAATGGACTCAAAACCATTTTTGTTTTGGAATAATCAACTTAAGCTAGGTTCTGGCAGTTATGCTTTTACAGAAGTTGGTATAAGTTGCGGAAGTCCCACAACAATTTTGAAAGATCGCGATTATTGCGAAAGTGCATCAACTATTCCGGTATTGTGCAATGGAGTAACAACAAATTATACTGAATACACTTGTCCGCATCCATCGGCTGGACTTACCGGTTCTTGCGATTCCGATGTGGCGGGAACAGCAGGGTATAATCTTGGTGGTGGTGACATTATTCCCCCTGCTGCGCCATCAGGACTTAGCGTGAGTTAATAAAAATCAATATAACTTGATATATAAAAATGCCTAAGACATTCAAACAAATTATATTCCTAACATTTTTTCTCAGCGGGTTTTTGATGTGGGGAAATGCAATGGCAGTGACGTATTATTCTGATTTTTCAAC
>CAZEGB010000032.1:0-4659 GCA_964511655.1 uncultured Saccharimonas sp. (SeqCode)
GGGACACAAGGCTCTTCAGGCCTCTGCTCTACCAACTGAGCTAAAGAGCCACACTGGTTGTATTGTAACGTGCTACCGACCTTTATGATATAGTGGGTCGGCCTGGCCTCTGCTCTACGATACATCTCTGCTGCCGTTTCACGGCAAGGAGCTAAAGGGCCACACTGGTTGTATTGTAACGTGCTGCCAACTTTCATGATAGACATGAGTCGGTCTGACCTCTGCTCTACGAATATTTATTCGCGCCCTTTTAGAGCGACGAGCTAAAGAGCCACACTAATTTATTTTATGTCAGTTACCTCTATTTTTCAAGGTATAATAAGATTATGCAGAGAGTGCCGCTAGCGGAGAGGATGAGGCCAAAAACTATGGACGAGGTCATTGGGCAGACCCATTTATTAGGTGACGGCGAGATATTGAAACGAATCGTCAAGAATAAAGAGCCTGTCAGCCTGATTCTGTGGGGACCGCCGGGCAGCGGCAAAACTACTCTGGCAAGAATTATCGCTAATGAGGTCAACGCAGAATTTATTGAACTGTCAGCCGTAACCAGCGGCAAAAAAGACATCGAAAGAATCGTCGAACACGCTAGGCAAAATTGGAACCTGAAATTACGAACGATTCTTTTTGTTGACGAGATACATCGCTTTAATAAAGCGCAGCAAGACGCGTTTTTGCCACATGTCGAATCGGGACTGATTACTCTTATCGGTGCGACGACCGAAAACCCGAGTTTCGAGGTTATTACTCCCCTTCTCTCCAGGACTCGCGTATTAGTACTGCAACCGCTTAGCAAAGATGAAATCGTCAAAATTTTGAGAAAAGTTCTAAAAGCCGAAAAACTGACTAGCAAAGTCACGCCGAAAGCTTTGGACTATATCGCCGAATTATCCGGCGGCGATGCTCGCATCGCTTTAAATAACCTGGAATTGGCGTTGTCGATGGGGCAAAAAGTCACGCCCGAAATCGTCAAAACCGCTGCTCAAAAACGAGTGCCGGGTTACGATAAAAAGGGCGAAATGCACTATAACGTTATTAGTGCTTTTATAAAAAGTATGCGAGGCGGTCAAGTCGACGCCGCATTATACTACCTAGCCAGAATGCTTGACGCAGGCGAAGACCCTAAATTTATCGCCCGTCGAATGATTATTTTCGCATCCGAAGACATCGGTCTGGCCGGCAACGGCGCTTTGGGTTTAGCTGTCAGCGCGTTCCAAGCAGTCGAACGAGTTGGCATGCCGGAATCAAACTATATACTTTTCCACATCGTAACGGCGCTTACAAAAAGCACCAAGTCACGTCAAACCAGCGATGCAATGCACCGGGCTGTGGAATTGGCTAAAAAGTATCCGGACGCGCCCGTACCGCTACATCTTCGCAATGCGCCGACTAAGTTAATGAAAGACTTAGGCTATGGCAAGGATTATAAATGGGAAGCCGGCTTCGAGCACGACCAAGATTACTTGCCAAAAGAAATCAAAAACGAAAAAATATTCTAAACGGTCACGTTTTCAGTTGACGTGTACTTACTCAACAAGAAGCAGGTGTTTGAATTGGCACTGCTGTGATAATCGACACCAAATGGGTTAATGCTATCAAAACAATGCAAATCCGACGGATCATACATAATGGCACGAAGAATATTCATACCATCAAACCATTGCATCCAAGCGTCACGGCGTTCTTTATCCAATGAATTTCCAGATAGCTGGTAAGCGGCCGTCCACGCCCAAACCATATATGCCGTATCGGTCGGTAACTGCGAATATGATGACGCAACCCTAGCACCGCGAGGCATCCAGCCGTCGGTCCCTATAGGACCGCGCTGACGATCCAATGTGCAGCGTTCTTCTAGGAATGACAGTACTTTCCGGCCAAGCTGCGCCGCACTCTCATCTTTATGAACCAATGCGTAGCGCAAAAATGCGTAGGGTACAATACCAGTTCCATAAGTCAACGTCTGTTCCGGCCAGACCCAATCATCATCAGTACCATTAATAAACGTACTAAGTTTCACATAATAATGTTCGGCAAATTCCTTGCTTATATAAAGGACGCCGAGCAACACGTAGGCGTGATCTAGTATTTGGGTGCTTTTTTCAACGCGCGGCAATAAGCTGGCGATAAACTGATAAGCTTCGTTGCGATGAAAGCCTTTTGAATAAGCAAGCCCCATTGTCCAGATTAGCTGCGCCGCCACTTCATCGGTCACAGGTTTGGCAATAATGTTCCTATTAGCGTCGGCAAATCCGTACAAATTGCCCTGCTGGACAGATTTTAGAATGTATGAAAACAACACCTCCGACTGATCCGTCCTATCTAGTGTCAATGTCAATAACAATGCACGAACTGCTGCCTCCATAGAATAGCCGTCCTCAGGAATAATCTTGGCGCCGTCAGTATGCTGCCATATACCAAAATCATCAATCAGTTTATTAAAAAAAGGCGTTTCAGGAAAAGTACTCATGTTACAAATGATAACACGAGATAGATTAGAGCTTCAATAACGGCTAGGTTTTTATTGCCCGTTTGCGCAGATTATGGTCAAGAATACGTTTGCGCAGACGTAGATTCTTAGGTGTTATTTCCAATAATTCGTCGTCTTCGATAAAGTCGATAGATTGTTCCAAGCTTAAATCGGTATATGGAGTCAGTTGCACAGCGCCGTCACTTGATTTGGAACGCATATTAGTGAGATGTTTTTCTTTACAGACGTTAATTTCCAAGTCTTCTTTGCGATTGTATTGACCTACAATCATACCGTTATATACTTCGACGGCAGGACCGACAAATAATTCTCCCCTGGCTTCGGCAGCTTCAAGCGCATAAGGTGTTGCCAATCCGCTTTCAAATGCCACCAAAACACCGTTACGATTTTTGGGTAATTTCGGACCCATTGGTTGATAACCATGCGGCAGCGAGTTCATTATTACCGTGCCTTTAGTCTCCGTCAAGAGCAAACTGCGAAGGCCGATAAGTGCCCTAGTTGGCAAAACGTAGGTCATACGTGTCGTAGCGGTACCGGTTTGCTCTTGTTTGGTCATTTCGGCTCGGCGTGCGCCTAGTTCTTGGCTGACGGCACCAACAAATTCTGGCGCAATTTCAATAAGTAACTCTTCGACCGGCTCTTTTTCGATTCCATCTTCTATAATCGTCACGACTTCAGGGCGTCCGACTTCAAATTCATAGCCTTCACGGCGTAACGTTTCTATCAATACGGAAAGATGCAATTCACCGCGACCGGAAACTTTAAATCCGATGCTGTCGTTTTCGACACGCAAACTGACATTTGTTTCAAGTTCGCGTTTCAAACGGTCACCAATCTGTCTAGAAGTGTTAAATTTACCCTCACGGCCTTTCATCGGACTGGTGTTCGGCCCAAGATATATACTGATTGTCGGAGCTTCGATATCAATAACCGGCAAAGCTTCCGGGTTTTCGCTATCGGCAATAGTTTCGCCAATTTTTGCTTCTGTAATCCCGGTTATAGCAACAATGTCGCCAGCAATCGCACTATCGACTTCTTCGCGTCCTAGACCTCTATATACAAACGTTTTATCTATTCGTGTGCTCGTCATTTTTCCGTCGGTACCAATTAAAATAACCGGCTGGCCTTTCTTTGCAGCGCCGCGATTTATTCGCCCTACTGCATATTTGCCAAGATATGAATCATATTGAAGCGCCGCCACTAACATCTGAAAAGGCGCTTCGACTTGTGCGCAGGGCGCAGGAATATCATTAACGATGGCGTTGAATATTTGCGTAAAGTCGGTATGCTCGCTTAAATTATCTGGCAATTCCTTCCATGCTTTGCCTTCACGACCGATAGCATAATATACCGGATAATACAGCTGACTTTCATCAACGGCCAATTCCAAAAACAGATCGGCAATCTCGTCATACACTTCTTCGATTCGGCGTGAAGGTTTATCGATCTTATTGATAATTACAACTGGCTGTAAACCTAATCCCAAAGCTTTTGACAGAACAAATTTGGTTTGAGGCATTGGTCCTTCTTGGGCATCTACGATTAGAAGTACACCGTCCGCCATATTTAACGTTCGTTCGACTTCGCCGGAAAAATCGGCGTGTCCAGGAGTGTCGATAATATTTATCTTGTAATCGCCCCAGTAAACCGAGGTTTGTTTGGCGGTTATCGTAATGCCGCGTTCGTGCTCTTGATCACCGCTGTCCATAATCAATGACTGTTCCATTTCGGCTTGATTAGAACGAAAAGTATTACTTTGTTTCAAAAGACCATCAACAATCGTCGTCTTGCCGTGATCGACGTGAGCAATAATTGCAACGTTTCTGATAAATTTAGGGTCCTTCATAAAAATAATCCCGTTTTATACCGGGTTTCCTTATTAATTAACTATAGCAGAAATCCAAAAATATTCAAGCATAACGGCGTTGCCTCCTTATCTGTTGTCTAGATATTATATGTCGTGTATAATACTGTAACGGTATGGGCGCTTAGCTCAGTTGGCTAGAGCACCTCGTTTACACCGAGGGGGTCGGGGGTTCGAGCCCCTCAGCGCCCACCAAATATCGAATTTATCAAATAGTTTGCGCGCGTGCTGTAATTGGTAGCCAGGCCAGCTTGAGGTGCTGGTGTTCGCAAGGACGTGGAGGTTCAAGTCCTCTCGCGCGCACCAA
>CAZEGB010000033.1:0-3886 GCA_964511655.1 uncultured Saccharimonas sp. (SeqCode)
TGAGGTGCTGGTGTTCGCAAGGACGTGGAGGTTCAAGTCCTCTCGCGCGCACCAAATATAAATGACAGTCTTCTGGACTGTCATTTATATTTGGTACTTACGGACTCGAACTTCCACAAAATTTGCTTCGCAAATTTTTAGTGGAGGTCGCGAAGCGAATGAAGCGAAGAAAAGCACCGCAGGTATTTTTCTGAGCGAATGAGCGGAGGAGTCACTCACTAAAATTAGTGAGTGACGATAGTCCTCTCTTCGGCACTAAACCTCCGCTTGCTTAAAAAAATAGCCGCTTCACAGCGGGTGCTTTCTTTTCTTCGCTGCGCTTCACCAAGTCCTTTGCTCTTACGGCGTCTTATACACCGTCTTTGAACCGACTGACCAATTCAGCACATCGCTGTAACGATCGTCTGCCGTCACTAAAACGGTTGAGTCTTCGAAGGAGCGCGCATTGCGACTATGCACATACTGAGTCGTAGGTTGGTATAGTCCGATTGCCGGAACGTCCGCCAACCATTGCTTGGCGAAGGTAAGGTACTTAGCGTTTCGCAACGCAGGTTCAACTCTTGAGCGAGCAGACGTAAGCGCATCATCGCTGACAATGTTCGAGTAATTTGAAAAATTTAAGCCTTGACTGGAAATCTGTGAAGAATGCCAATATGCATACACATCAGGATCGGCACCAATATTCAAACGATATAATAGCACGTCAAAATTTCGCGGTTGTAATATTGTCTGGGCTACACTCTGGGTAATATCAGTAGGATCAACGATTTTAGTTTCGACCGACACCCCCAGAGCTCGCCATTGACCGGCTAAGACCTCTAACACGGTCTCAAGCTCACTATCTTTCAAGGTAACAACCGATATCTTTAATTCTTTCCCGTCTTTTTCGCGGGTGTTATTTGGGTTTAGCACCCATCCATTATCCTGAAGTAACTTTTTCGCAGCAGTCAAATCATAAGCCGGTGCTTTTGGTACATCACCAGTCAACTGACCGTCAGTAAACGGCAAATCCAACATGGGCGTCCCGGCCGGCATTTTGTCAAGAATCGCTTTTGTATTGACTGCTAACCGTAAAGCTTGACGTAAAACAAGATCATTAAGCACAACGCTTTTGACATTAATTAATGCGTATGTACCGCTTTGAATTGGCTTTGACACTACGGCATAACGCTTAATGTCCATATGGCTTACGTCGGCCGGCAATAGATTAGCGGCGGCGTTCACTTCGCTTTGAGACAAAGCGCGATCAATAGCGTCTGTTGTGCTATAAGTATGCAATTGGAAACGCGATAGTTTCGCCACGCCGCCGAAGTAGCGCTGATTTCTGTCCATAGTAATAATTTTTCGACCGGATTTAATATCGACGTCTTGTAAAAAACTAAATTTAAAGGGTCCGCTGCCAGTTGGGTTTTGACTGAAATCGTTCTCACGAATATTCGCTGGAGTAATATTCCCAAGAATATGCTTAGGAAGAATAGGAAACGTCAAGGCATGCTCGAAAGCTGCATAAGTCGCCTTCAGAGTAAATTTTATCGTCGTATTATCGATCACCTTGACGCCAATATCATCCCAGCCGGTTATGGTCGAGCGCACGTTTGGGCTCTTTATCAATTCGACAGTAAACGCAATATCATCCGCTGTCAGGCCCGTTCCATCGTGCCACTTTACGTCAGGCCTAATCGTGACCGTGTATACAGTATTTGAGCTGTCAATTTCAATGTCTTTTGCTATATCATTACTCAGGTGACCGGTTTTATCATACTTCAGAAGACGAGAAAACATCAAATAGCTAGCCGATTGCTCGGCGCTAGTTTTTGCGAAAATGGGATTAAGCGTATCGACCGGTCCCAAAACAGCCTCGGCGTAAATCCCGTCGTCTGCTGGAGCAGTCGTTTTGTAGCTTTGTTGGTTCCACATCAACTGCAAACCGGTAGCTGCTATCAGCAACCCCATTACAAATATCCATCCAACTACGTGACGCTGAACTTCCCGTACATTATTCCACCTTTTTACGACAAATTTGTGAGCATGCCGAGTAGTCGCAGTCTCGACTTTTTTCATATGCTTCGTAATAGCTTTTTTATCAAGGCTTACATTAGGTAACCGATGCCATTTATCACGGTTATCACCCTTCATAAACAGCCACCTAACGTGAAGCTGGCAAAATCAGTCCTGCCAGTATAGATAGCACGAAGATCACCGCCAAGACTATGGTTGCGTCGTAAAGGCTTTTATCAATTCCTCGTCGGGTTGTGTATAGTTCGCCCGAACTACCAAAACCGGCACCCAAAGACGCCCCGCGTTGCTGCAGCAAAATCGTCAAAATCATCAGTATGCTTGAAACGACCGTCGTAATCTGTAAAATATCGTCTATATTCACTGGGCTTTTCCTTATATTCCTCTATCTGATTTAACTACTAACGTAGCACTTACTATATAGTTTACCAGACTGAGTATCATTCCGGCTAATATCGAGTTAAGAAAGTCCATTTTGATTCCCGGTGTCAATTGGAGCGAGATATATACCATCAGGCCGTTTACGATTAACATGAATAGTCCTAGCGTCAACAATATCGCCGGCAGCGATAATATTACGATAAAAGGCTTTAAAACCGCGTTGACGAGCGAGAATATAAGCCCGGCAAACAAGAACCCGGCAGTACCTGCAGTAACTTCGATGTCTTTATACCCCGTACCAAGCAATTGGACAGCAACCCATAATCCAAGCGAATTAAGTAGCCACCGGACGGTAAATATAGCTAAATGTTTGTTCATACAACTGTCGCAATTATACCATATATAACAGCCGGCGTGCCTCTACCCATCTTAATAATCTATGTTATTTTGCGTTTTCAGTTTTAAATTTTATCAAAGCTAACTGACCGTCGACATCTGTAATATTCATCGTATCGCCGGCGGCAACATATTTTTCGCGAGCTTGCTGCAAAAGTGCGGTTGCCTTGCTGTAGTCCTTATCCCTCTTTGCCTCCATTGCCTGGTCCATGAGGGTATCGGCGTCAGCCTTGAGCTGGGAAGTAGTCTGAGACTTATCTCCATTAAGATGCTTAACTATAAAATAAGTTCCAGTCGCAACAACGGCAATTATCAGAACTGCCGCAACTATGGCGTATGTGAGTTTCTTTTTGTCGTTTAATAGGTTTTGTAACATGATACTCTTCTATAATACTAATATTTAATGATTCCGGCTATACATGCCAATATTTGCAGCTCCATAATTAGCAACGTACACCGAAGCACCGTCAGCGGTAATACCCACGCCCACTGGGCCTGTACCTGCGGAAATTGTTGCCGGTGTATAAGCACTCAATATGCCAGTGGAGGCGTTACGACTGTAAAGCGAAATGCTCGTAGAGCAGTAGTTCGAAGCATAAACCGAAGTACCATCAGATGATACAACGATCGTATGAGGACAGTCTAACGTGGATACGGTCGGGGTGCCGAGGGTGGTCAGCGCACCAGTGGTAGTATTTCGGCTATACATGGAAATAGTATTGGAGCTAATATTCACAACATATACAGAGTTGCCATCAAGCGATATAGTAGATAAATATGGTTGTGAACCGGTTGCAATGGTCGGAGTGCCGAGGGCGGTCAGCGCACCAGTGGTAGTATTTCGGCTATACATGGAAATAGTATTGGAGCTAATATTCACAACATATACAGAGTTGCCATCAAGCGATATAGTAGATAAATATGGTTGTGAACCGGTTGCAATGGTCGGAGTGCCGAGGGCGGTCAGCGCACCAGTGGTAGTATTTCGGCTATACATGGAAATAGTATTGGAGCTAATATTCACAACATATACAGAGTTGCCATCAAGCGATATAGTAGATAAATATGGTTGTGAACCGGTTGCAATGGTCGG
>CAZEGB010000034.1:0-3319 GCA_964511655.1 uncultured Saccharimonas sp. (SeqCode)
GCCGGCGGTAATATGGAACAGACCAAAAGGTCCAAGCTCATCATGTTCGACGTAGCCCTAGGCTTAGTTGCCTATGCCCTGATGTATTCGTTCTTGAACTTTATAATACCGGGAGGGGTGTTCACTTCATGAAAATAAATCGAAAAAGGATTATGAACTTTGTCGCGTCGTTATTGATTTTAGCTTCGGCCGGCGGCGTTATGCTGGCGATGGCCGTACCGCAAACCGTGGCGGCGGCCGACGGTGATGACTGTAACGGTGGCTTTTTAGGTTTTCCGGCATGGTATAGAGGTCTGACCGAGGACGCGCCCTCATGTGCAATCAAGAGCCCTGCCAGTGATTTGTCCGGATTCATCTGGCACATTGCCTTGAACGTCATCGAAATGGTACTGGTTGCGATTGCCTACGTGACCAGCTTTTACATATTGTATGGCGGCTTTTTGTTTATGACCAGCCAAGGCAAACCGGACGTTGCTACCAAGGCTCGTATGACTATGTTGAACGCGGTGATAGGATTAGTTATTTCGATGGCTTCGGTGGCGATTGTTGAATTTGTAGTAGCGGGGATATAATAACGTTATGGGTTTGATCCAATTAATTACATTCGCCGCCGCTCGGCTTGACCCGGCTAAGGTAAATGGTGTATCTAAAACCAGCGCCTCCGATGTGTTAGCAGGGGTCTTGAATGCAGTATACTTTGCCGCCGGTGCCGTCGCGGTAATTGTTATTATATTGGCAGGATACACGTTCGTTACTTCGGTCTATGATCCGGCAAAAGTCGCCCAGGCCAAGAACGCCATACTTTATTCGGTAATCGGCTTGATAGTAGTTGTCGTAGCTTTCTTTATCACCCAATTTATTATGTCCGGTTTCAAGTAGAAAGTGTAATAATAACATAAAGAGGATTGCATGATGAAATTAATAAAGCGCATGACGATAGTATTAGGAATAATTGGCGGCTTTGCGCTGGCTGTTCCTTCGCCCAGCGTTGGAGCTATCGATGTTTTCCCCGATGCTTGCAGTGGTACCGGGGCAGACACCGCCATTTGTAAGGATAGAGATACGGATAACATCTCTAAGTATATTACAATCATTGTCAATATATTGCTGTACATTTTGGGCGCAGTATCCGTCCTGGTGATTATTATTTCTGGTATATATTATGTAATCTCTTTGGGCGATAGCTCGGCTATAGCAAAGGCAAAAAACACCTTATTATATGCGGTAATCGGTTTGATTGTTGCGTTGCTTGCCTACGCAATCGTCAATTTTGTGCTTGGAGGCTTAATAGCGTAGGTACGAAATTAGGAGGGTGGGAAATATAAAATAAAGCTTAACAATTATGCGAACATCTGCTATAAAGGTATCAAGATAAATGAAAGGAAAAGGAAGTAAAGAAATGAAGAAATCAATAAAATTAATAGTAGCTGGGCTGATGCTAATCCCCGTATTAGCTTTTAGTTTGGTTGCGCCTCAGCCCGTCTCGGCGCAAACTTCAAACTGGAGCATTCAGAATGGTATAGATACGGCCAAGGGGCAGAGTGTCGGCACCTGTTTGTTCACGGGTGTCAATAACTGTTCAAATGGTTTGTTTACAACCATTATTAATATCATGCTCTTCATAATTGGAGCTTTGAGCGTTATCATGCTCATTTATGGCGGCATCCGCTACACCATCTCGGGTGGTGACTCTGGTGCTGTGACTAACGCAAAGAACACGATTCTGTATGCAATAGTCGGCATAGTGGTCGCGCTGTTAGCCTACGCAATCGTTAACTTCGTAATTGGCGGCATCTCTAACTTAGGATAAGGGCCGCTTCGATTGTTCCTGATCGGATAACAAAAATATATTTCATCCGCCCCATAATAAGGGGCGGATGTTTATTGCGGTCAATTTCCTATAAAAATACGACCACTTGAGTGGTCGCATTCATGTATGAAACGTGGCTATTGAATCTGGATCTTTTTGGCTTGTTCTTGGCGGACTTTGCTAAAGCTGATTGTGAGTACGCCGTCTTTTAGGACTGCCTCGACTTCGTCTTCTTTGACGCTGACTGGCAATGCCAGGGTACGGTTAAAATCGCCCCAGTAACATTCTTGGATGTGCCAGTTAGTGGCGTCGCTTTCGTCGCCGCTGCTGAGTGTACCGCTGATGGTCAAGATCCCGTCGCTAATACTTACGTCAAGTTCTTCTTTGTTAACGCCGGCAGTTCTGGCTTTGACTACCAGCTTGTCGGCAGTTTCGTATACGTCCACGGCTAATTGACCGGGGAATTCTTCTTCAGAATCATCCCAGGTGTCACCGGCTGCAGTCGAGACAGTGTCCATTTCTTCTGGTACTAGTGCGTCGTCGTTCAAGAAGGCTGCGGTCAGCTCGTCTTCAATTAACAGATCATCGTTTTGTTTACGGGCCATGATATCCTCCACTTTCTCTAGGCTCTATTGACAAATAGTCTATCACATTATAGCTAACATATGTCTTATAATCAACTACAAGAGGCAATTAAACGTAAAAAACACAATGTTAGATAACGTCTTGTCATACATAGCCCCGCACCACTGTTGTGGTTGCGATAAAATAGGCACCTTGCTGTGCGACAATTGTAAATATAACATCACTTTTGAGTCAAAAATATTCTGCATTGTTTGCGGCCAGCTGACCGCGATTAATTGGCTGTGTGGTAATTGCCGCGTTCCGTACGAGCGCGCTTGGGTCGTTGGCGAACGAGAGGGTGTTTTGCAGCGACTTATAGGGCTATATAAGTTTGAGAGAGCCCAATCGGCGCATAAAGACCTCGGTGATTTGCTGTTGGGTGTGTTGCCCGATTTACCAGCGGATACTATCGCTGTCCCCGTCCCTACTACTCCCGGACGCATTCGCGAGCGGGGTTATGATCACATGCTACTGATTGCCAAATATGTCGCAAAAACCCGCAATCTAAAGTGCGAACAGTTAGTTTATAGACAGACTAATACGAAACAGCGTCAAGCAAAAGCCACAAAGCGTATCGCTCAGGCTAAACAAGCTTTCGCGGCGAAGGATAAAATCGATGCGAATACGCCATATTTATTGATCGATGATGTCGTGACGACCGGCGCGACTGTGAAATACGCAGCCAAGGCGCTTCGGGATGCCGGCGCCAAGCATGTCTGGGTGGCGGTGATCGCCCGGCAGACTCTCGACTGAGATGACTGTATCTGTTATGATGGTCATCGCAGCCACGCTAAGGAGAGGTGCCCGAGTGGTTGAAGGGAACGGTCTTGAAAACCGTCGTGCCAGCAATGGTACCGCGAGTTCGAATCTCGCCCTCTCCGCCAA
>CAZEGB010000035.1:0-3211 GCA_964511655.1 uncultured Saccharimonas sp. (SeqCode)
TCCAAATCGAATTTTGTCGGTCCGACATTGCCGTCAATAATTAATACAACTTTCTGCGGTCTGTTTTCATTTTGTTCCAGATACCACATAATCATCTTCCGCATTTTTTCCGCAAATTTCAAAGACTGTTTTGAATAGCCATAGCCGGGTAAATCAACAAAATAGGTGTTCTCATTAATAAGGAAGAAGTTAAGCTGCAAAGTCCGGCCGGGAGTCGAACTGGAAATCGCCAGATCTTTCATGCCGACCAAAGTGTTGATGACACTGGATTTACCCACGTTTGAGCGACCGACAAAAGCGATCTGCGGAAAATTTTCTTTCGGGAGCCCTTCTCCTCCAACTGCTCCAGTTAAAAATTGTGCTGATTTGATTTGGTTCATAATTTAAATCCTACCGTAAATTATAGAAAATATCAATAAAACAAAAACAATCCTTGCTTTTAGAATTGTTTTTAAAAAAACTGCCTTAAAATTTTTTATTATCGCTCGCCTTTAATAATACTCAAGACATCTTTTGCTGAATTTTCACCTATAATTCCTTCGAAAAATTCCAACCGATCAAGCTTCCGCAGGATAACTAGGATAAAAATAGTAATTCCTGCAAAAGCACCCTTAAGAAATGAAACCATCATACCAGTATATGATGGAATGGCTGATATTGCTATCACGAGAAGCAAGCCAAGAAACGACATCAGAATCCACTGAGCAAGTGGCACATGCTCTTCTTTTAGAGCCACAATATTTTTACGTGCTAGTTGAGACTCACGAAGTGCAACCATAGCCTGATTAATTACGCCGTTTTGAATTGGTGTAATATTTTTGCCTTTTGCTAATTTTTCGAAAAGGGCATGCAGATCTGTAAGTATTGTGGTCTTATGCGTAAATGAATAATTCCATGAACGATTTTTCAGAATCGGAGAGTAATAACTTTTTAAAATTTTTCCTCCCTCTTTTTGGGCTGATGGTCCAAAATGACCAAGTGAACGATAAATAAAAGACATGCTGCCGTCAAGAGTGGTCATTTTATCCCTGATAGCACTGTAACGATCGCCCTGGCGAGCAATAAAAAATCCAGCTAGAATTGCAAAAAAGAAAGTGGAAATAGTAAGAAAAATCTTATCATCGCCAACCTCGGGCCGAAAAGAAACTGCATAAAAAAATACAGAAAAGATAATAGATGCAAACAAGTATGCTATTACTGAATATTTCATTTTTTTGTTTTTATTTTTTATTTAATTTACATGATATACTGTTTGAAAAACTAAAAAGAATATTTTTCACTGTCTTTTGGGTAATATTAGCATATTTTAGGAGCTAAAACAAATTTCGCTGATTTAGTTTGGTTCATAACAATAATATTAGCTCATCAGAATAAAAAAGTACACCCCTCAATAAAGTAAAAGCCCGAATCCTATGCTTTGATAGATTCCGGGCTTCCGCTTATATACAAGAGACTTTTTTTAATTTAAAAATAACTCAATGGGAGGCATTCCCCTTCGATTATCTGCTAGCTGTCTTTGCTTCGTGGTTAAAACTTCTACTTTGCGGACTTCGCAACAATCCACCTTCGCTTCCATTCCGCAATATGAGCAAATCTTATTAAGATTTAAGACTTGCCATAATTGCGAAACCACATTCTTTTTCTCTTTATCATTCTGGTACTCCATATTCGTCTCCTTTCTTTTTATAGCGTATGATTTGCTTATGAATATTTTAAAAAACAAAAATCCCACTGAGTGGGATCACTTTTGATTCAAAGCAACTTGCAATCAAAAATCGACACCCACTAGTGTGGAACATTGATTTTGTTGATTCAAATTATTGCCAAACTTTTTCATATGGTCATTATATAAAAAACTCTTCTACTATGTCAAATTAATCATCTTTTAAAAAAATATTATTCCTCCTAACCTCTCACAAATTGTGCTGATTTAATTTCCATATATTTAAATCTATTAAATAATTTGTACATTTTTCTCTCTTTCTTTGGCAAAGAAATCAAGTTTCTCTTTTAATTTATTTTCCACTTCAGGATTCGGATAAACAAATTTTGAACGCATAACCTCGGCTTCAAATTGGTCAATTGGAAGGGCTCCTGATGCATGAATTATTATTCCGTCACCTTCACCACCGAAATCATTTTTTTTCATCCTAACAACAGCGTTCGGATTATTTTCTCCTTCAAATTCAATTTGATCTCTTCTTAATGCATAACGAAATCCTACACCTTTCCAAAATTGACCGACTGGCACAAGAGAAACAGTCGGACCCGAATGTTGTTCGATTCCATGTGATGGTCCATTAAGAACATCTAACGCTGCTTCATATTTACCACTGCCTAAACCATGATATAAATAAACAATTGCATCGGGTGGAAGATTTTTTTGCTCTTCTATATATTTTTTAAATTTTTCTTCATCTTTAAACATACTCGCGAGATCATCATCTATTTTCTGGAACTCTGATTTTTCTTTTTCATTTTCAGATTCTTTTTTATCTTCTTCAAATATTTTTTCTGCCTCAAGCGCTTCTTTCTTTTTCCCACTACTTTTCATCCTGCTTATTATATCTTCTACCTGTGATTCATATCCTGGCGTATTGAAAAATGTATAACCAAGAACATTTCCCGCCTCTCTCATTTTTTTTAAAAATGACAAACTCGGATTGTTTTCCAGGCGTAAAAGATCTGGTTTAAAAAGATCAATTTCAATAATATTATATCCTTCTTTATCTTTTTCTTTTAGTTTTTGCCTTAATTCATCTTTCGAATTTGCACCCGTGTATTCCATGAGTCTTTGAAAGGCTTTCTCTTTATCTTTAATTTTGGATTCATCTAAATAATGACTTAGGTAGTCAAATTTATCCTCTTTTTCCTGATTTATTTCTCCTGGCAGTGGTGGCGGAAAATAGCTATCCGGCGTCCATCCTTCTTTTTCCACATTATCTTCTCCATTAATTTTAGCCCTAAGCGCTGCTAACGCTTTGGCATCTTTTTCAGCTTGGATTTGTGTGTCTTGGATAAGAATTTCTTTTGCTTTTTCTGCTTTTTCTGCTGTTTCTGCTGTTTCTCCTGTATTTTCTACGGTTGGTTTTTCCTTTATTAATTTTTCTTCACCGCTGATTATAGGCTGCTTTTCAAATTCTGGCACATCTTTCATAAAATTGAATATTTATAATTTTTTTACAAAATTTACTGATTTAATTTCGTTCAT
>CAZEGB010000036.1:0-3091 GCA_964511655.1 uncultured Saccharimonas sp. (SeqCode)
GATTCGCAACGATCTTCAAAAATCTCCATCTTGAGTGAGGCGCTTGAAAAATATTTTGAGCAGAATGGCGAATACCCAAGTTGCGACGCCATGACAGCATCCATCACTGACATCGTGACCAACACATTTGAAGGCTTAGACCCCAGCGTACTATCCGCTCCAAGCGCCGCAGAAGGCACTAATTCGATCTCTTGCACAGCAAACCCGACGGCTGATATATTTTTTTATGAGAGTGATGGTGGTTCATACACCATTGCATATAAATCAGAGAGTACCGGACCAGCAGAACCGACAAAGTCGGTTGTCAGCCGAAAGACAGTAGCCGCCGTAGACAAGAAAACTCTGACGACTATTGCAGGCACAGGCGGTTCGGTTAGCGCTGGTGGATCTTATGCTGTAGGTTTGACAGCGACGATCACAGCAACGCCTGATACATATTATTCTTTTTCCAGCTGGACTGGCGATACAGGTTGTAGTGGGACGGCCAGTCATACTATAACTATGGACACTAATAAAACTTGTACGGCTAACTTTACGCCAACACCGATCAGTGCACCATCAGCACCTGTTATAGCCGATCCTGCCACATCCGATAGCACATACACTAACTGGTACTGGAATTCTGTGTCTTGCCCGGGCAACACTACCCAATATAGATACGACTACCTGGTGGACAGCGTTAGCCAAGCTCCTTCCGGTTGGAAGACACCGACTGACGTGACTGCAACGACTATACAATTTACAACTTCAATCCAAGACCACACATACACTGTTCAAACCCAAGCCAGATGTCATAACTCCGTAGCAGACAGCGCCTGGAGCAGTACAAGCAATGTCGTAAGCTACTACCGACCAATACAATATACTCTAGCAATCTCAGCTGGAACTGGTGGTACGGTCAATACGGCAGTCAACGGATCATACGATAGTGGTTCAACGCCAACTATAACTGCCACGCCAAATGCTAATTACAATTTTAGTAGTTGGACTGGTGACACTGGTTGCAGTGGCGTCGCCAGCCACACTATTACGATAAATGCCAATAAGACCTGCGTCGCAAACTTCACGCCTGTAACCTATACTTTAGCCATTTCGGCAAATGCTGGCGGCACGGTTAATACAGCCGTCAACGGAACATACAATAGTGGTTCGACACCGACAATCACAGCTACGCCCAGCAGTAGTGGATATGCATTTAGCAGTTGGACTGGTGGCGGCAATTGTGCCGGTACGGCTAGCCATACGATTTTAATGAATGCTAATCAGACTTGTGCAGCTAATTTCGAAACGAATTTCTTCTATCGCGCGACTGGTGTCTACAACAGCGCTGGGTCAAAGACCGCAGTAGTCGCCAAACCAACCGGTACAGTTGACGGTGATTTAATATTTGTTACTATCCAAAGGGCCGCCGCCGTCAACCCATCATCGGTCCCAACCGGCTGGAACTTAGTCAAGAGTAATCTAGCGACTTATGGCTCTTGGGTTTATTATAAAATTGCAAGTTCAGAAGGCGCCTCTTGGACCTGGACTTGGGCTGCAAGTGCCAAGACTATGGGCAGAGCGCATTCTTTCTACGGTGGCTTTAATACCAGCACCCCAATTCAAAGCAGCACCGTACCTTATTCAGGTACGGCTAGTGCGACGGCCATAGATATCCCAACATTGACGACAAGCTCTAATAATACGATATCACTCCTGTTTGCTTCGGGATATAGCACTTCCGCAAAAACTTTCGCAGTTCCTGCAAATTGGACTGAGCATAACGAGACAGGCAGTAATACCCCTGACTTTTGGCAGGCGATAGCTAGTCGTGCTTTTCCGACTAGCGGCACTGCGACCGGAATCGTATCTTATCCCATAAATGCAGCCAGCACCTACCGAGTTGGGCTTCAAGTTATGGTGAATATGCAATGATGATTATCGCAAAAGCAGCAGGCGGCAACGTAAATTTACAGTTCGACTGGCGCCATTGCATCTTTAAAATATTAGATAATTTATCAATTATATTATTTGATTCAATACTACAGACGCATAAAAAAGGATACATATGAATGACATTATCACAAAACTAAACGACGAAAAAAACTTGGAAAAGAAAAAGAAGTTAGTTTACATAATCATCGCTTCGATTATTTTACTTGTAATTATTTGTATTAGCACGATATTGATACTAAATTCTAGAAATTCTACAAAAATTCAACCAGAATCAAAAATTACTCAGATAGACCAAGCCGACGACCTGAAAACTAAAGCCATAGAAGCAATACGAAAAGATGAAGATACCAAAGCCAATAATCTACTAAAAGAAGCTAACGAAGAATATAAGGAAGCTGGTGATGGTACTAATGTTGTCGACACAAACACATTATTATGTCTTCAAGGCCAAAAAGAATATTGTCCTACTCCGACCGAATAGTCTCAAGCCGAAAAACATTATTTAACTTGTCTTAATGCGTCTGTATGCGAATCTAGCCGCAACCCGCCAGTTAGTGGCCGAATCGCTGTCAAATTGGAATATTTCGCCATTTTTTACTTCGCTGATGAGCACCAAGGCTGGGTTGTAGGGCGTAAGCGTCCGATAAAATATCAGATCTTCGTCACTGACATGTTTTCTGCCCGGAAAAACTTCGTGGAATTTGCTGCGACCGACTTCATCAAAGTAGTGCGGTTGTCCTTTTGGCTGTAAATACAGTTCGGCCTTGAGACCCATGCGGGATACAAGTTTTTTAACGTCGCCAAGCAGTAATTTCGACTCGCCCTTAACATACAGAAACAACTGTTTTTTAGTCGTCAAAAATAAAGTCGCCTCACAGGTATGGCCGACAGGGGCCCTGAAAACGATTACTTGACGAATATCGGCATCAACACCAAATTGTTCTTTAATGGCTCGTTCAATCGCCAGCTCGTCATACATTTTATCGCTCATATTATTCCTATTGTAACATCTCTTAAACTAGACCTAGCATAACACTTTATGTAATTTTTGCAACTATATGCTTGCTCGACGGTTGACTAATGATGGACTACAATAAGAAGTAATGGATTTTGCGAAGAGATACGCTAATTTAAATAAGGCCCAAAAACAGGCGGT
>CAZEGB010000037.1:0-3042 GCA_964511655.1 uncultured Saccharimonas sp. (SeqCode)
ATGATTTTGGCCATCCCTATTTTTGATACCTGCTTCGCCGTAATTCGCCGACTGATAGCCGGAAAAAGTCCGTTTTCGGCGGACAGACTGCATTTGCACCACAGGATAATGGATAAAGGGCTAAGTAATAAACAAACGGTTGGCATTATTTACGGCGCGACGATAATATTCGGTATCGTGGCGATTTGCTCAATGAGAATTAACGATATTAGAATTTTTGCGGTGTTTGCCGTATTGGCAACTGCTTTCTTGCTGGTGCTGTGGAAATTCGGCCTTATTAAATCCGTCAAAAAATAAAGAATCAGCCAAACTATTAAACCAGACTTTTTGTAAGCACAAGAGTTATAATAGACATAGTGAGACGACGACTTAAGGAATTACATAACAGGGTAAAGCCCCACTGGCCGAGGGTTGTGTTGTCGATTGGCGGGTCGTTGGTTGTTTTGACCGGCGCTCAATTAGCATACCCATCTGATCATTTGGTGCCATTAGCAAAGGTTGACGGCGTGCTGTTAAGCGGGTGGCGAAAAATTGATGCTATAACAGAGTTGGACAACCGGTATTCCAACGAGAAAATTCCGATTTATTTTGGCCAGGCTACGACAGCTTATCGTTCGCCTAAAAATTCCGAAATCGGCTTGGCTGTCAGTAACGAAAAAAGAGTTAATGCTTTGGGTTATCCTTGGTATTTGCGCGTCATCCCGACATCGATTTTCTGGGCACATTTGATCATCCGATCAGGGCCGGACCCTGAGTACCAGCGAAATAGCGAAAAATTAGCTGAATACGTCAATAAGGAACTTGGCACTTCGTGCAGTGTCGCTCCTCAGGACGCCAGCCTAAAAGCTTCCGGCTCGAATCTGATAGTCGTACCGTCGCAAAGTGGCGGAATCTGCACGATCAGCATTGTTCAACAGACGCTTTCCAGCTTGAAACCAAGACTAAATAGCGATAATCGCGTAAAGATTCCGGTCAAAGTCGTAGCTCCAAGCGTGAGCGACGCGACGGCGCGGTTACTGGGCGATAGCCTGCAGGGCAAAGCGAATAGAGCAGTATCGATAAGCGTCAATGGGGCTGTTCAGACGATTCCGACGGAAGAATTATTCAGCTGGATTGATTTTAGCGCCAGCGACAGCCAGTTGATATATACGTTTAACGAAGAGCGGGCTCTAGATTATTTAAACAAAAATATTGCCCCAAAGGTTGCGTTAAGCGCCGGGACGACGACCGTCAGTACGTATAACTTTGTCGAAACGTCGCGCACTAGTGGTGCCAGCGGCAGGCAACTTGATACAGGTGCAACGCTAGACAGCCTGAAATCGTTTCTTGACGGCGCTATCGAACGTGCCGTGGCTATGACCGAAACGGTTTTGCCGCGAGTCGTTTATACCCGCAGCTACAGTCCGACCGATGCTGGTTTGTCGGCACTGATGCAGCAATTTGCTCAGGAACATTCTGGTGTTTTCGGCGTTTCAATGATCGAGCTTACCGGACAAGGCCGCCGTGCGTCATATAACGATACAAAATCTTTCACTACGGCCAGTACCTACAAATTATTCGTCGCCTACAGCGCCTTAAAGCGCGTAGAAGAAGGCAAGTGGCACTGGACCGATCAGATTACCGGCGGACGAAATTTGTCGACCTGTTTGGACGACATGATTGTGAAGTCCGATAATGCCTGCGGTGCAGCGCTCTTATTAAAAATCGGCGACCCAATCACTGACGAGATTCACGCCATTGGCTGCGTCAATTCTTCATTTTGGGGGAATGACGGCATAAAAACCACGGCGGCCGATTTAGCGCTGTTTTTAGCCGAGTTGCATACAGGCCAAATATTAACCCAGCAAACCAATCGTAACCTGCTGATTAATGCCATGGGGCGCAATATTTACCGCAGCGGCATACCGGCCGGCATAGGTTCTGCGACAGTGGCCGATAAAGTCGGTTTTATGGACGGCCTGTTACATGACGCAGCAATTGTTTATAGCCCAACCGGAACATATGTATTGGTAATTATGACCAATGGTTCAAGCTGGGCGACAATTGCCGATTTAGCCAGCCGGATCGAGGCGCTCCGCAACCAGTGATAGCCGAGGCAGCCGCAAGGTGCTATAAATAAAGATATGGAAAAACAGCGATCGAGCAAACGCCAAAGGGAACTGCTAAATTTTGTAGACAGTTTTATTCAAGGGCACGGTTATGGTCCAAGTTATCGCGAGATTATGCGTGCGCTTGGTTACAAATCGGTTTCGACCGTGGCTGTTCATATTGACGGCTTGATTAACCGCGGCTATCTGCGCAAAGGTCCGGACAATTCGGCTAGATCATTAGAAGTGATAACTACGCGCCTGAGCGAGTCACCGACAAAGACGGTTGCTACGCCGGCTCAAGAGAAGTGGCTGGTGAGCGCCATAAATGACAAATTCGAGACTTTAAGCGAATTGCAAAACCAAGAGGTACTTGATGAAATTTACGTCCTGATTGGTGCTTTGAAAATTTTGGGGCTGGACGGCGCCCACGTCGCCATGAAAACCCGGCTGACCGAATATTTGAAATCGCATAACAAAAGCCCTAACCAATAACAATAGGCAATAGAGCGGTAAGATAACTCGTATTACATATTCGGCCCGGCCGGGCATAAAGTGTAATATTTGGTGTGTTTATGGGCGAGTCAGAGTTGTTATAGTTGACTAATCTAAGGTGTTAAGCATATAATATCCTTTGTTCACCATTCCGCCGTACGGCGGACCGGCGTAGCTCTTCGCCGTACGGCGAAGGTGGAGCAAGAAGATGTTTCATGTATATGTTATTTACAATTATGAAGCGCGCAAGTATTATGTTGGGCAGACTGAAAATGTTAAGCTAAGGCTAGAACAACATAATAATCATACTTTTAAATCTTACACATCCAGATTTCCTGGCGAATGGAAATTGATTCATCTAGAGTCAGTTTCCACTCGTTCGGAAGCACTGAAAAGAGAAAAAGGTCTCAAATCAGGTAGCGGACGAGAGTACATCAAATCAATTATTCCGGCGTAGCTC
>CAZEGB010000038.1:0-3018 GCA_964511655.1 uncultured Saccharimonas sp. (SeqCode)
CATTCCCTTTATTATCGCGATTATTCCTCCCTAGATTTTTGTGATCAGTCACATGCAAAGAGACCGGAACATCAGCGGAGCATGGTTGAAAAGATCGCCCTTCGTCTTAACCGCGAAACGATCAGTATTCAACAGAAATGGAATGTTATCTCAAGCGCGAGATTGCACTTTGAACCTTTGAGTGAAGCTGCTGAAGACAAGATAAAGAGACAGTTGAAGTATTATTCTATCCTGGCGATTATAGACGCTGCATCTGCATATCTTGCTAAAATCGCAAAGCATGATGGAGGTCACTATACCTCAGCTTACTTTATGGGAATACTACGCAACAAGCAGGAGACCAAAGGCAAGCTGGTCTATAATGAGGCCTATCGCGCTGGCATCGAAAAAGCAGCCATGATTATCCCTTCATTGTTACTTGACGAAACAGAATGCGCCAATATTTTCCTTGAAGAATTTAAATCGGCACAAGAGATGCCATCCCCATCGCAAGTTTTATTGCATCTTGAATCTATTTCATGGGCATTGGTGCAATATAGCGCATCATCATCTTTGACAAGTCTCTGGCAGAGTATCAAAGATCTTGCTGCTAGATGTTTTTCCATTTCTTTGCATTTCTGGCAGCAGGTCAATGCTTACTTAACCGAAAGGCTTGGCTTATTACTCTTTGAGGATCTTACTCTCCAACGGGAATCAATGCGAAGCTTGTCAGAGATTTAGAAATATTCTCAGATGCCCGCTGTGGTACGCTGATAAACTCAGCTATAAAAGCTTCAAATTAGAATATTGATAATACTCGATATAATGACAATCTCAGACAAACGCTCATTCGCAGCATCGAAAATATTTAGACGCGCCGCTAAAGTTCGACAATTTCTGATCCGATGGGTCGTTTGTAATCGGTTGAAATGGTTCAGCCGGTATCCACAATCTCAGCTTACCAAAGTTATCCGGCTTAATTTCAGATTAGAGCAGTTAAAGAAAATATCTCTGATTCATGATTAAGGTGAAACGTTGATTTTTTTATATGAGCTTTATGACGAATGCATTTTTGATAAGCTAAAAGGAGGCTTCGATAAAGATTTAAATCGATTTCGATGATTTTTGGTCATCTCCCCAAATTTTAAATTTTTAAATAACTGCCGGCGCCTAAAAGACCTACGGTCTGACACAAAGAATGGCGTAGCTAGACCCTAGCCGAAAAGATTTAAGTAAAATATATCTTTATTATTAACATGATGTGGTGCATGCTATTTTTTTTGTTTCCAGAAACGATGTCATTACCAGCACTTTTGGAGAAAGATAGCATGACCGAAGCAACTTTAACACAAAGTAGGGCCAATCATAAACTGATTTCTTTCCTTCCTGAAACTGATTTGTCACGACTTGCTGCAGAGGGCTATGCATTGGCTCAAGCAGAACCATGTATTCTGGAAATGATTGATCAAGATCGTGACGCATTTGCACTCAATAAAAAGAAAGAAAGGCTTGAAGATAAAGTATGGTTCATGTCGCAAGGAAGGTCACTGCCTGGATTTGACATCGATAGCGATGAAGAATGGGCGGATCGTCTGGAGCTTTTCTCTGGTCGTACCCGTATGCCTGCCGAGCTGGTTTTGATTTTTATTCTAATTCGAGGGTATCTTGGGGGTTTTAAAGATAAGAAGACAGCAATGATATTAGCAGAGTCGAAGACTTTGGAAATAATATTGTCGAACCTTGACCTTCGTCTACCAGGTGCAAGTACAATTCTTGATAATATAAATCCAATCAGATTGGAAACACTGGAATTTATCATGGATGCTCAAATCCGTTATGCACGTACTGCAAATTTAGATACCTTTAGAAAACTTACTGTTGACAGTACAAGCGTTGAAGCCAACAGCATCTGGCCGACAGATTCAGGCACAATTGTTGGGCTTGCCACCAGAGCAGAAAATCTTTTACGAGGTTTGTCAAAGTTCGGTATTTCTTTGAATTTGCCTGTAATCGCCAAGCAACACCTTGCTGATATGGATATTTTGCACAAACAAATCCAAATGTCGTCAGGTAAAAAAGACAGTGCCACAAAACGTAAAAGGTACTATAAAAAACTCTGTAAACTTGCCAAGAAGATACGGCGAATATTGCTTGCAACACTTGAGCGAGGCAATATCAAAGCTAGCGGTTTGGAACTCATGCCAAGCCTAAGAGCACGGTTAATGATGTGTCTGGACTGGATCAGGGTAGATCTGAGTAACCTTGGTCTTTCGATCGAGAACGCCGAGAGTCGTGTCCTTCGTAATGAAAAAGTACCGGCAAAACAAAAAATACTGAGTTTTTCTGATCAGGATGCTGCATTGATCAAGAAGGGAGATCGAGACCCACTTTTGGGTTATAAACCCCAGATTGCAAGATCCGGCAATGGTTTTGTTACTGCTCTTATTGTTCCAGAAGGTAATGCGGCAGACTCTGATCAGCTTCGAAGCATCGTGGATAAATCCCTAAAACGCACGGGGATTGTGCCAAGTGTTTTGAGTCTTGATGATGGTTATACAAATTCTAAAGATCGTGATTATTATTTGGATCTTGGTATCGCCGTGGTGAGTTTTAGTGGCAGTAAAGGTAAGCGTTTGATCCCCGAAGATGAATATAATAGCCGCCCATACAAGAAAGCTCGGAACGATCGATCAGCAGTGGAATCGCTAATATTTACACTTAAACACAACAATGACTTTGATCAAGTTATGCGGCGTGGAATTGAAAATGTACGGGCTGAACTTCTTGAGAAATCAATAGTACACAATTTCTTTCGCATGATCAGATTGCGGCAAGTTCACGATGAGCTGGACGCCGCTGCGTAACGGGCATTAATTGCAAAAAACCCTTTAGGTATGGGATAAGTGTATTCAAAATTCCAATTCAGACATCCGAATTATTAAAAATCGTTCACTGAACTCATATTTTACCAAAAAACGTGAAGACGATTTTTTGAAATTCGGATTCCGTCGGGCCGGTTACCCCTTTTCGGCTAGGGTC
>CAZEGB010000039.1:0-2964 GCA_964511655.1 uncultured Saccharimonas sp. (SeqCode)
TTTCGGTTCTTCCGTTCGGTCATCTTTTTCCACGATCCACCAGTCAAAATAAACTCGCGATGAAACTTCTGAATTCAAATTTATTTTGAATCCGATGTATTCTTTTGTTTCAGGATCTTTCACTTTTTCCACCCAAGAATACGCATTCGGATTAGCCTGGAAACTGGTGAAGATTGTGGCAGTTTCAGTCACGGCTTTAGTTTTGATGATATAGCTTTTGCCGTCATTGTCTTCGTCTTTTGGTTCGATATAATTTGATCCAATCGTTTTGTTTTTCTCGTCTTCAATCTTGACAGTCAGCGCGCCGGCCACAATTCCGTCAGCCTCCAGAAGGCCGCTGCCCAAATTCAAACTTTCATCATACAGCATGCTGGCTACATCCATATTCGCAATGAAACCGGCAATAACATCGTTTTGTTCCTGAATCAGATCCATCTGACTTTGCAATTTGTTTTGCATCGCAATAATCGGATCGGTGGCCGCCGTGATTCCGGCCGTAATGATATTTTTCTGAGCCGGAGAAAAAGTTGTGGACAGATTTTCAATTTGCGCGTTGAGATTGCTGGACGCCTGGCTGACTAAATTGTCAACCTGATCTTGCAGTTCCATTTCAGCAATATTTTTTTCAACCGCTTCCTCAACTTTTTCCACAGTCAAACTTTGATTTCTTCGGGAAATCAGAATGTGAATCTGGCCTTTGGTGCCATCAAAATTTTCCATAGCAATACCGACCGTTGATTCTCCAGCATTGGCTTTGCGCATATGTCCCGGTATGGAAGCTGCCGTTAAACTATCGCCAACTGCAATTTCACCATTTTCTGTCGTGGAAACATTGCCTATGATTTGTCCAATCATACCGATAACTTTGTAATTCGGGTCATTTTCACGGCCATCTCGAGCATTACCGATAACTGAAGGAGTCGAAGAAACGATACCCATGATATTGTTGTCACCCGTTCGGTCGCAGCGCACCACCGCATTCTCGTTTTCCGGATCGATGCAAACAGCTTCGCCTGACTGAAGATCAATGTCTTTGGTTTTGAAATATTCCGCATAGTCAGCACCACTAGGAGTGAAGGCGCCATCGGCATAAACATTGCCTTCTGCGGTAACTCTGAAAATAGAATTATCAGCAGTTCCAACATCGCTGCGAACCATTAAAACATCGCTGGCATTAGTTGTCTCGTTGGAATTGAGCTCAAAACCAACTGTTCCAGCAGCACCATTTAGATGAAGTAGCGCGGTTGGAGCAATTATGCCGATTCCCAAATAGCCAGCTGAACTTATTCTCATTTTTTCTCCCATCGTTCCATTTAGAACCGTTGAAAAAGCCATGTATGCATCTTGCGTGGAAGTCGTGCTTGTCCAATTGCCTTCTGTTCCGACGGAAATGTTTCCGCTGTCAACCAAGGCCGGGGTAGCAGCGTCGTAATAATATTGGTTGAAAAGAATTGAAGTTCGCGTATTGGTCATGCTCGCGCCATTGCCAGAATTTGTGAGAGAAAAAATGTTAGTGTTGTTTGTGGCAGTGCCAGCTTGCTGGATGCTCAAAAGATTTCCCGGAGTTGTTGTACCGATGCCGACGCGCGTGGCATCAACTCCGCCGGCTGCGCCAAGCGCTTCGCCATAAATGGTCAAAATACTGGTGCCGCCCAGGCTGGCCGTGTAACTTTCAACCGTGTCTGCCGCAACTGAAGTTGAAACCGGCATATCAATCCAAGAAATTGCTCCACTGTCAGCTGGGAAAGACATCGGTCCCATGAAAATTGAACCGCCGACTTCCAAATCTCCGGAAACCATCAAGCTGTTGGCCGGCGTGGTGATGTTGGCAGGAGTCAGTGTTCCGATTTGCAAAGCCGCACCGGGAGTTATTGTTCCGATTCCCAGTCTGGAATTTCCACTGTCCCAATACATTCCGCTGTCTCCCAGAGCTGTGGCGGATGTCGCATACGGAATATAGTTGGCAGTGAGTCCGCTTAGAAGTCCGGTCGGGGTTGAATAAGAAAATGCTCCGCTGCCGTTGTTGTAGAGCCAGCCAGTCCCGTTGGCTAGTGAACCGATAGAAGTCAGATTAGTGTTAGCTGTCTGGAAATAGGCTGTATCATGTCCGTCCAGTGTGTCAGCATCCAGTGTTGATCCGGTTCCATCATTACCCGATGTCCAAACGGTGCCGGTTACATTCGGGAAAGTTATGACATTGTCAGCTGTTGGATCAGTAACCTGAATAGTCGTTTCATATGTATTGTCAGTTGCTCCTTCAAAAGCCAACCACTTGCTGGTGCCAAGTTCCAATGCTTGAGATGGAGTCGTTGCGCCAATGCCGACATTGCCGGAAGTGTCCATGGCAAAATATGGAGTTATTCCAACCGCTGTGCCAAGTCCCATCTTTAAGAAATGATCCGTATTGTCAACACCGAAATAATAATCCTGAGTATTTTCGTCGAACTGTATGGAAGCATCCAGCGCTGCATTATTACCAATAACTATAGCTGTCTCAGTCATATTGGAACTAGTTATTGTCAAGTCACCATTAGAGGCTGTGGATAATAAACCGTAGTTGGAAGCGTCATAAGACAAACGCAACGAGTTGCTTGTTCCATAAATGTCCAATTTACTGCTTGGCGTCGTTGTCCCAATTCCCAATCTGGAATTTCCACTGTCCCAATACATTCCGCTGTTTCCGAGAGCTGTGGCAGATGTCGCATACGGAATATAGTTGGCGGTGAGTCCGCTGATAAGTCCGGTTGGAGTTGAATAGGAAAAAGTTCCGCTGCCGTTGTTGTAGAGCCAGCCAGCGCTGTTAGCCAATGAACCGATGGAAGTCAGATTGGTATAAGCTGTTTGATAATACGATCCGGTTTGTCCGTCCAATAAATCAGCGTTTAAGTTTGTTACTAAATAGGTTGAGTCCACGGTGAATGGAGCGCTGGCTCCAGTTGTTCCGCCATTGAAAGCCGGAATGCC
>CAZEGB010000040.1:0-2831 GCA_964511655.1 uncultured Saccharimonas sp. (SeqCode)
GGCGGTGGTGCTCTTGCCGGAGGCCGCGGGGCCGTCGATGGCGATGATCAGTCTGTGTTCCATACCAAATTTTCCTATCCAACCACATTTTTGCACCCCGATATTGCGTCAATCCTTTTTTTGGCCCCGCCGGAGAAGGTGATTCGCTCCGCTTCAAAGTTCATCACCGCCATGAGGGGGGAATAGAGATAATGGCCTTCAAATAAGGAATAAAACAGGGAAAAGCAAGGTTGATAAAAACAGAGGGATAGAGTGACAGAGAATTTCTGCAGCATAAGCTTCAGCTGGTTGGGGCCCGAATTCATTACCAGGAACAAAAAGATGAGTCAAAAAAAAGAGACAGCGATGTATTCGGAACGCGCTGGGAAGTGCTTTGTTCAATGGATCGCTGTCACGCGGAAGAATCTGCGGGCTCGATCCGGAGTGATCTCCAGCTCCAAGGACGGTGTCTCTGCCTCCAAAGTATATTCCCCGCCAGGTTCATCCGCTGCCTCCACCCTGTAAGTACTGGCTCCGGTCACCGCCGGCCAACTGAGCACGAGACCGTTTGTTAGCTTGACTAGAAAGGGTTGCGGGCTTACCAAACCGGTGCTGACACTGATCACATTGGAATCGCCAAAGGTTCCGTAGCCGAGATCTGCCCGGACCACGTAATGATAGTTTTCGCCAGGGGAAAGTCCGTAAACTTCAGAGCTCGTTGCAAGCCCTGCGCTGAGATCTTCGAATCCGGGCACATACGCGATAGTTTCCATGGAGTGGGTTCCCAGGTTGCCGCAACTGTCGATGGGATGGCTTTCCCACTCGGTGTACAGGGTGGGAAAGCCGCTGGCCGGATTGGCAGTCACGCCGCCGGTGACGGTGTTTCTGCGCACCAGAGTCCGGTTTTGGGTGACCAGGGTGCCGGAACCCCAATATGATCCAGGGTCGGTGCCGATCCGGCCAAAGATGTCAACATAGGAACCGGTTGACAATTTTTTCAAGGCGATCTGGTCGTCTCCGTCAAATGATGTTACCAAGGCGCTTTGCAGATCGCTGCGGTCGCGAATCACCACGTTCGAGTTGGGATGCGCTATCACATAAACCTCTCCGTCCTCCAGAATTCCTGAAAGATACAAGGTTTGATAGGCGTAGGTGTAGGAATTGGGGAAGTACTCTATTAGGTAATCGCTTAGGTCAACCTGGGACCCAGTTCCATTGAAGATCTCCAGTGCTTTATTGTAGCCGGTTCCCTCCAGATATTCCGAAAAAAAGAGCTCGCTGGCAGGGCCGTGATTTAGGGTTTGATAAACATCCAGCCAGTAGCCGGTGGCGCCGGAAACGGCTTCCCAATTGGCTGTGAAGCTGTCTGTACAGATTTCTGTGGCCGGGGTCGCTACGGGTATCCCGGAAAGCTCTTCCAGATCGGCAAAGATGGCGGCGCAGGCCACCGCGCCTTTGATCACTTCCGTGCAATAATCGATCTCCAGGCTATCCACCACGTCGTGCACAGTGTGATAGATTGCGCTGTCCATGTCCTCCTCGAAGAAATAGATGATGTTGTATCCCTTCTGCCAGTAGGGATAGGAATCGCTGCGGGAGCAGTTGAACCAGCCCTCGTCGGCATAGGAATCCAGGCTGGTGTATTGCTCGGTGATGCCCACGGCGTAATCCGTGTAGGCAAGAGAACCGTCGTAAGGGATCTGGCGCACAACCCACTCGGAGGGGTGATGCTTGGTGTTGCCGGGCATGTCGAAAGTCATCATCAGCCGTACGTCCATCCCAGCTGTGTGAATGATGGCGGAATCGTTGTAGGAACCTTTCAAACCCAGTTCCTCACAGGCAAAGGTCATAAAGCGGACCGAAGCTTTGGGCTGATGGTTGCTTAGCAGCATCACCCGGGCGATCTCCATCACGGCGGCGGCCCCGCTGGCATTGTCATCCGCCCCGGGAGCGAAATTATACGCGTCGTTGCTGGTGGAATCGTGATGTCCGCCGATGATGATATACTGGTCGGGAAATTCGGTTCCAGGCAGGGTGGCGACAACGTTGTACTGCGGATAGCCGTTGTGGCTGAATTCCTGCAGCTGCACGTCGCTGATCCCAAAGGACAGAAACTGTTGTTGGATCCACTGGGCCACGGGCAGACGGGTGTCCGTGTAGGCGTGCCGCGTCCCGAAATCCTGAAGATGTTGGATCCGGGCCAGAATGGAATCCGCGCTCACGCTGGACACCAGTTGGGCTACGTCCGCGCGTAATATCCCGGTCCAAGGTGGAAGCGGTTTTGAGGCGGTCAGGCGCATGGGGGAGAGGCTGAGCTGAGTGATTTGGCAGGATGTCCGAGCTCGCAGTTCCTCTTCATCCAGATCGCTGGCGAACAGAAGGGCTGAATCCAGCCCCAGCAGGATCTTTCCTGTCGCCCCAAGTTCGGCGGGAGCTGCCATCGGGGGTTCGCTTAAGAGGTAGAGATGCTGGCGGGGCGGAAACTCGGAAAGCACCAAAGCGCCAGGAAAGGCAGGTGTGGGCCTGTCCGGAGCAATAACGATCGCGTAGCTGGCGTCATAATGGAGGACGGAGTAACCGGCCTGACTCAGTTGCAGAACGCTGGCCCGCAGGTCCCGGGCTGGAAATTCCGCCTTCAGGTTGGAAATTGGGACGCCCAGGATCGCGTTTTGAGCGCCCAGGGCGGTTGCCAGCAAGAGCAGGCAGATCAGCAGGTATTTTGCCATGGTTGTCTTCCCAGAAACGGTCCCAGGCCTCAGCTGGAACCACCCAGCATGAATTTCTTGTTGGGGGTGAGAACGTTTTCGCTGGCTTTGCGGATGATCAGGGTCAGCGCGTCCGGTGAGATGTTC